>CAZXGQ010000005.1:4981-31113 GCA_964640415.1 uncultured Prevotella sp. | reverse complement strand
CTGCAGTTGGTTGCTTTGTTGCTGCAGTTGGTTGCTTTGTTGCTGCAGTTGGTTGCTTTGTTGCTGCAGTTGGTTGTTTTGTTGCTGCAGTTGCTCTTTTTGCTGTTGCAGTTGGTCGTCCTGTTTTTTGATTTTCTTATCACGCTGCATAATTTCCGTGTCGCGATCTTCTATCGCCTTGTAATACTCATCCTCTACGTTCATGTCTTGTCGCATTTCCGAGTCGGCGGCAGCTGCTGTAAGGCGATGGAGCATATACATCATGTCGGCGTCATCCTCATATTTGTCTTCGTCGATATTAAGCACCTGGTTGTCCTCAGAGTCCTTTTTCGACTGGTCAAAAACGCTCAGAACCTTCTCAAGGCGATTGTTTACGCAACCTTTAAGCCTTGGTATCTGCACTATTATGCTGTTGTGAGTGAGGCTCTCCACAAATGGTTCTTCCTTTCCGTCTGGCACCACCTTGCCGTTGTAGTCATACACATCGTGGTTGACATAGACCACAGGCTCCTTAATGTCGCCTACACGATGGCCGAGCAGATATACCGCCACCATGGGATAGGCGAAGCCCTTGGGCGAGTCGTCGCGGATATTAAGCTTGTTGCTATACTGCGCACCGAGGTATTGACGGAAACGCAATGTCTCCGTGTCGAGCCACGTCTTCTGCAACTCTATCAGCACCACGCGGTCTTTCAGCTCTCCATCCTCGGCGTTCCTCTCACGCACCGTGGCGGCAAAGTCGATGCGGAACATCGAGAGCGTGTCGCGTGTGGTGTTGACATACTCGTGCGGGCGCATCTCCACTTTCACTACCTCCTTTTTCAGCAATGCCGAAAGAATGGTCTTGGATATGCGCTCGTCTGACATTATGTACTTGAACACTGAGTCGTAAATAGGGTTGGCTACATGCAGTATCATAAGCGTTGCTCGTTAGTATCTGTATACAGATGCAAACTTACACAAAATAAATGAATGAAGCGTTGATTTGGAAAGAAAAAAGCCGGACTCAAATGAATTTGACAATATATTCCTGCTGTCTGTCCAAATTCGGCTTGTCGCCGAAATGTGGTCGTGGCAAGGTTGTTTTGAGCATGTTTTGAAATGTCATTTCAAAACGCTATTGAAAAATGCCTGTTTTCTTGAATTTTTCTTGCACGTTATCCTTTTCCTTCCTACTTTTGCCGACGTAAGCTTACGACAAAAAAATGACTTCTTAACAACAGGCATGAAGATGATGGAAAATGATATCGAATATGATGGCGGCTTGTATGGCGCCCCCGACCCTGTCGCCCTTGATGCGGCGGCAGTGGTGGCCAAGCTGGTGCGGCTACCGTCGGGCAGCGTGAGCTGGCACGGCAGCAAGCGTTGCCTTGTGGAGCTCGTTGCCCGTGCGGCTGAGGCCCGTGTGCTCACCGACGGCTGTGGCGGTACCGCCACGCGCGTGGCCCTCTGTCGGGAACTGTTCCGCGTGGTGGGCATGGAGCCGCCCCGCCGCCTATCGTCGGTGGTCTACCGCATACGCAACAGGGTGACACGGCAGGCACCATTGGGCACCAGGGTGAGGGAAGCCCTCGGTGAGACTGCCAAGACGCTGTGAACCAGCAAGCTACTGCCTACGACAATTAATATAAACAATTCTGCAAACAACAACATGATTATGGAAAACACTACGACAACAAACACGACAACTGTCAACAAGATTATAGAGACCGTCGACAAGCTCGACCCACGCACCACCTGGCTCGCGCCCCATTTCAGGCTGATAGAGTTTACCCGGTCGGGCGTCGCTACCGACAAGGGCATCGACAACACGCCCGGCGAGGAAGAGATAGAAGCATTGCGCGCACTCTGCGAAAACATCCTCGAACCAATGCGCCGCCGTTTTGGCGCTATTTACATCTCCTCCGGCTATCGCTGCCGAAAGGTCAACAATGCCGTGGGCGGCGTGATGAACTCGCAGCATATCCGTGGCGAGGCAGCCGATATACTGCTCTCCACGTTTGCCGACTGGCGCGATGCCGTGAGGTTCGTACAGAGTCTCGACTTCGACCAGGTGCTGGTGGAGCCGCTCCACGACTCGAAGGCGCGCTGGCTCCACGTGAGTTACTCAACGCGCCACCGCAACCGCCATTTCCTGAACCTTGGAGGGCGCGACATGACGGTGCGCAAACTCTAAAAACAAGGGGAAAAACTTGCTTTTTTAAACTTTATTTGTTATCTTTGCGAAGATGATAACTTATGTGGATACGTATTCGGCTGATTATCAGCCGAATATGCTTTGCATAAGGACTTTTGGCGTACATATAGGTCGCCTGTAGGCCCGGTCCTGGCCTTACTTTCACAAAAATATTTTTTCAGCGGGGTTATGGCAAATAAACTATATCCTATCGGAATACAGACGTTTGAGGAAATCCGCAAGAAAGATTTCTTCTATGTTGACAAGACTGCTTACGTCTACTTGATGACGCATACCAATGGCAAGTATTTCTTCTTGAGCCGACCTAGGCGTTTCGGCAAGTCGCTATTGGTTTCCACCTTCCAAAGCTATTTCGAGGGCAGAAAAGACCTCTTCGAAGGGCTTGCCATAGAGAAGCTGGAAAAAGACTGGACGGAATATCCGGTGCTGCACTTCAGTTTAGCCGGAGGCAAGCACATGGAGAAAGCACAACTGGAACGCTATCTGCTGTATATCTTAGAGAACAACGAAGAGCGTTTTGGCGTGGTATGCGATTCTCTGGATCCCAATGTAAGGCTTCTCAACTTGATAAAGACCGTCACGGCCAAGACTGGCAAGCAGGCAGTGGTGCTTATCGACGAATATGATGCTCCGCTGCTCGACGTGGTGCACGAGCAAGAGAGTCTCGATGTGCTCCGCGATACCATGCGCAATTTCTATTCGCCATTGAAGGATTGTGAGCCAATGCTCCGCTTTGTATTCCTGACCGGCATAACCAAGTTCTCGCAGCTTAGCATATTCAGCGAGCTGAACAATATCAAGAATGTGAGCATGGATGAGCAATATGCGGGTATATGCGGTATTACCAAGGAGGAACTGTTGACCCAGATGAGCGATGACATCTGCGAGCTGGCCGGGAAACTGGAATTGAGTCGGGAGGAGACCGTCTCCGAGCTGAAGAGAAACTACGACGGCTACCACTTCTGCTGGCCGTCGCCCGACGTGTTCAACCCTTTCAGCCTGCTCAACTGCTTCGCCGACGGCAGGACGGATGCCTATTGGTTCGGCTCGGGAACGCCCACTTATCTTATCAACATGATGCGGAAATACGAATACCTGCCTACCGATTTGGGAGAGGTGACCTATGCCGACAGGAAGGACTTTGACGCTGCCACGGAGACGATGACCTCTATTATCCCCTTGCTCTACCAGAGCGGCTACATCACCATCAAGGGCTACGACAAGATGAGCAAACTCTATGAGCTGGCGCTTCCCAATCAGGAAATCGAGGTGGGGCTGTTTGGCAGTCTGCTTCCACATTACCTGGGCCGCAACTCGGTCAAGGGCAACACCACAATAGCCCGTGTTTCCGTCTTGATAAGGCAGGGTAAGATGGACGCTGCCCTCCGCATGCTGGCCGACTTTCTGGAGACGATACCTTATTGCGACAACACCCATTATGAAGGGCATTTCCAGCAGATGCTCTACATCATCTTCGCTCTGCTCACCGATTACGATATCCAGGTGGAGCAGCACACGGCACGCGGCAGGATAGACATAACGCTGGAGACGAAGACCGAAATCTACGTGATGGAGCTTAAATTCGGCAAGAGTGCGGACGACGCGCTCCGCCAGATAGAAGCCATGCATTATGCCGATGCCTTCAAGATGAAGGACAAGCCCGTGACGAAGGTCGGCCTTAACTTCTCGCTGAAGGATGACGTGAACAGCCTGGAATGGAAGGTTGGGGAGTGAGCCGGTGCATCGTATTCTGCCACCGGTAGCTTGAAAAGTGCCACCAAACTCCTTTTTCGGGCTGACAGGCGAATTATGGAAATAGAAACACTTAAAGGAAGAGTTTATGACAACATTAACATTACAAGTAGAGGACCCTTCGATTTTGACACATCTGAAAGCGGTGCTAAAGTCTATTCAAGGAGTTAAAGTGTTGAGTGCCAATAATACTTCAGCAAAGGATGTTGTGTGTGATGAAGTGCCTAATGCTGTGACCTTGGCTGCAATGAAGGAGGCTGAGAGTGGAAACGATGCAGGTGTAGTTTCCACCGACAGTTTGGAGAGTTTCATCGCTTCGATGGAGTAGTCATGAAAGAAATCCGAAAAACTTCTCAGTTTAAGAAAGACTTCAAGCGTTTTAGCAAAGATGTGGAAAAGGTTAAAACGTTGAAGGGGATAGTTGACAAACTCCAAAATGGAGAATCCATACCCGAAGAATTCTGTCCGCACCCATTGAAAGGAGAATGGAAAAACTATATGGAATGCCATATAGATGATGATTGTCTTTTGATTTGGTATGACAAGGAGGAAAACGTTGTAAAGCTCGTTCGTCTTGGTTCTCATTCTGAGTTATTTGGAAAGAGAAGAAAAAGATAAACTAACGCAGTCGCCAGATAGAAGCTATGCATTATGCCGACGCCTTCAAGATGAAGGTCAAGCCCGTGACGAAGGTCGGCCTTAACTTCTCGCCGAAGGATGACGTTAATTGTCTGGAATGGAAGGTAGGGGAGTGAACCGGTGTGTTGTCTCCCTATCCAAAAACAGTTGATTGGTTTAATGGCCATGCATGATCTATATGGTTATGCAAGAAAACGGCCTGGAATTATAGATTGGAGAAAGAAAAATAAAGCAATCCTATGAATGCACCTTTGGTTAGTGTAATCGTTCCCATCTATGGTGTGGAGCGGTATATAGAGCAGTGTGTGCGGACACTGATGGAGCAGACACTGCGCGATGTGGAGTATGTCTTTGTTGACGACTGTACGCCCGATAATAGCATGGAGGTTCTTTGGCGAGTGCTTGAAGACTATCCCGACAGAAAGGGGCAGGTGAGGGTACTGCACAACGAGAAGAACCAAGGCTTACCTCTGACACGTCGAGTTGGATTGAAGGAATGTACGGGTGAATATATTATTCAAGTTGACTCCGACGACTATGTCTCTCCCGATTATTTAGAGAAGCTTTACACCAAGGCTTCCAAGGAGCAGGCAGATATCGTATGGTGTGACTTCTATCAGCAACAAGGCCTGCAATGGATAAATTCCAAGCAAGCTCCATATGGAGACTTGTCCGTTGATTCAGAGATAAGAAGTCTGTTGCTCAGCCGTCGTCAAGGCGCATTGTGGAATCATCTCGTTCGTCGCCAGTTGTACAATGCCATTGTATATTTCCCCACACATAATATGGTGGAGGACTTGACGGTGCTTATCCAGATGTATACGGCGGCTCATAGGCTCGCTTATGTCGCAGAGCCTCTCTATTATTATCGTTACAATGAGACCAGTCTCTCGCATGCGGAGGGTGCAGAGCAAGACAAACGGCTGATCAAGCAGATGTTGGACATGGAGGCGAACGTCAATCTCATGGAGACGTTCTTCAAGGAACAGAGTGGGGGGGGGTAACAAACAGTTACGTAACGAGTTCGTCTTCCGTAAGTTCTTCAACAAACGTTGGGTGTTGCCAGCCCTTCATTCTTCTCGCGATTGTCGCCTGTGGCGCCATTGCCACGCAGACATCAACGTTGCGATTTATTTCAATCCTTATATTCCCTTGAAACAAAAGTTCACTGCCATGCTCGTTCAATGTGGTGTGTATCCGTGGGTAAAAAGAGTTGTAAGTTAAGAGTTCGATGTGGCATGCCTTATGTTATGACAATCAGTGCAAAAGAAGGGCTAAGCGTCTGAATTTTGTATAAGTTATCTTGAGCAGAAAGAACCAGCAATATTGAGATATGCAAAAACTAATCATTTCTTGAGCTAAGGGTAATGCAAAGTAATAACAAAAGAATTCTAAAAAACACATTATATTTGTATATAAGGATGTTCTTCTTAATGATAATATCCTTATATACAAGCCGTGTGGTGCTTCAAACATTAGGCGTATCAGATTATGGCGTATATAATGTTGTCGGTGGCTTCGTCTCTTTATTTGCCATTCTTACTAATTCTCTTTCAAATGCCATAAGCAGATATATAACAATAGAGATTGGGCGGCATGATATTGAACGTGCAAACAAAGTTTTTTGTATATCGGTGAATCTGCTGCTATTAATGGCAGTGATAGTTCTGATAATCTCAGAGATTTTTGGAATCTGGTTCATCAATTGTCATTTAAACGTTCCACTATCCCGTTTGACAGCGGCTCGTTGGGTTTTCCAATTTTCCTTATTGTCTTTTGTTGTGGGACTGGTGAGTATTCCTTATAACGCTTTGATTATAGCTCATGAAAGGATGTCCGCCTTTGCTTTCATTAGTATATTTGAAGCCGTATTTAAATTGTTCTCAATTTATATAATAGCTATAATATCATTTGACAAGTTGATATTGTGGGCTGGCATGCAAACTTTATCCTCTTTGGTAATCAGGTTGATATATGGTTTCTATTGCTCGCGAGAATTTGAAGAATGCCGCTATCATCTGTTCATGCAGAGAAAGATTTTTAAGGAGATGGGATTTTTTGCCGGTTGGAATTTTATAGGTGAGGCAGCGGGCATTTTGAGGAATCAAGGAGTAAACGTTCTGCTAAACTTGTATTTCGGGCCTATAGTTAATGCTGCAAATGGAATCGCCATGCAGGTAAATGGCATGGTTTCACAGTTTTCGGGAAATTTCCTGACAGCCGTGAATCCTCAAATAATAAAACGATATGCTGAGGATAATTTGGACAGCTCGTATTCATTGGTTAAAAGAAGTGCCAAATTCTCTTTTTTCTTGATGCTGATTATAACATCTCCACTTTTATGCGAAACCGACTTCTTTTTGACATTGTGGCTGGGTGAGTACCCTAAAGATACTGTTGTTTTTGTCCAGTTATTTCTTGTTCTTTCTTTGATTGAAATTTTAAGTTATCCTATAATTACCTTGCAGCGAGCAACAGGTGTAGTAAGAGATTATCAAATTGTATCAGGTACAATTCACTTGTTGAATTTCCCCTTGGCCTGGTTGTTTTTGATGCAGGGCTTTCCTGCTTATTGGGTTTATTGTATAGCGATATTTTTAGCAATTATAAATACTTTCGCACGGTTATACATGCTTAATAGAATTGTTCCGATATCAATGCTGGCTTTTTATATTCAAGTATTGTTTAAGGTGTTGGTGGTTTCGCTAATATCATATTTATTAATCAGTAACCTGACATTTAACCGAATCATTAATATATTCTTGTCGGTTATATTATGTGGAGGCATTTGTAGCCTCATAGGCTTGGACAAAAGTGAGAGACACTTGGTAGTTGAATTTTTAAAGTCAAAGATATGAAGAAGTTGTATATATTAGCGCCGAATGATCGTTTTAACTATGGCGATTTACTATTCCCACATATCTTGAGATTTTATTTAAAAGATATTGTGGACGAGATGGTCTTTTGCTCAACAACAGAATCGGATTTGTTGAAGTTAGGAGGAATTCCCACGTGCAGTTTTCAAGCTTTGTACAAGGCAAAGGCTACCGATCAGAATTATTTGATAGTTGCAGGAGGTGACTCTTTGTGCATAAGTTGGATGCAAGTCTTGAGTTTTGTTGATAGAAAGATAGATTGGCTCACGGCCATCGATCATAAGCTACACACACATTTCTTCTTTAAGGCATATACACGATTAAAATATGGGTATAAAACATTATTTCCTTTTAGTATAGGCAAGAATGAACTTCGGCGTTTCTCAAAGGTAATGTATAATTCTTTGGGAGGCTCAATGTTAGAATATCATAGGAGCTTATTGGATAATCCTGAAGTTATAGAGGTCTTACGAAATGTGGATTATTTGTCTTTAAGGGACATCCAAACTTCTGAAATGTTGAATTCAAAAGACATTAGTAATGTAGTAGTTCCAGACTCTGCGATATTGATGTCTGATGTGTTCACTGAAGAATTGTTGGTTAAGAATTTATCAGTAGACAGGAATCGGTTTCAAAATAAGAAGTATCTGTTTTTCCAAACTAATTTGCATTTTTTGGATTTAGACGCTTATGTTGCGCTGATAGAAAAGGTTATTGATGAGTACCAATTGAACGTTTGCCTATGCCCAATTGGAACGGCTTTGGGACATTCTGATGATATTGCTTTGGCAAAAATATATAGTCAGTTGAAATGCAAAGATAAGGTTCTTCTTATAAACTCTCCCAACATCTACGATGTAATGTGGCTTATCAAGCATTCTGCATTATATGTAGGTACATCTCTGCATGGCACGATAACGGCTTTAAGCTTTGAGGTGCCATTTGTGGCTCATGGTCCAATCAAGTTGAAAAACTATTTGGATACCTGGTGCAAAGGAAAACGGTCGCTGTTTACAGAAGAAAAGGATTTGACAAGTGTCGTGATTAGTCAGATAGAACATCATGTGGTTTATCCATCTCAATCTCAAAAACAACAAGTCATGGAGTCTATAAACCACATGCAAAATGAAATGGAAGAATGAAATAAGTATTCTTGCTTCATGCTCAATAACTGGGTTTTGTAGATAGATGGAAGCAGAAGCGTATTTCGTGTAGAAGATAGATGGTTAATGAACAACTGTAAATATACTTTCCTGTTGCCTGCTTATAAGGCAGAGTATCTTAATGAGGCGATAGACAGCTTGTTGGCTCAAACATATAGCGGATTCAAGATTATCGTGTCAGATGACAATTCTCCTGAAGATATCAAGAGTATAGTCGATTCTTTTGACGATAGCAGAATTGTATACAGAAGAAATGAAGTTAATATTGGCGGATTGAAATTAGCTGAGCATTGGAATCTGCTTTTGGGTTTGTGTGACACAGACTATGTGATAGTCGCATCGGACGATGATGTTTATTCTGACAATTTTCTTGAGAATATCGACCGTTTGGCTTCTAAATATCCGCAGGTAAATGTTATTAGGGCAAGGACTCAGCGAATAGATAACAATGGCGAAATAACCTCACAAGAAGATATCTTTGAGGAGTATCAGAACCGCATTGAGGCATTGCATAGTATGTTCTGCGGTAACTATATAGGTTGTGTAGGCAACTACGTGTTTCGTACTGATGCTTTGAGGCGGGCAGGCGGTTTTGCCGATTTGCCTTATGCGTGGTTCAGCGACATGCAAACGGTTATCTCTATGCAGGGAAACGGGCAGGCCAATACCAATCAGATTCTGTTCAGTTTTAGACTTTCAAACATCAATATCTCAAATTCGAAGAAAGACAAGACGGTGGATTCGTACAAACTTAAGGCAACTGTTTTGTTTGACAAGTGGCTGAGTGAATACATATCCCGATTGCCATCCCCGGATAGTGTCTTGGAGACAAACTATATTAAGGGGACTCTTTCCTGTTTTAAGCATCGCATATACGGTCAATGTGGTGATTATTCATGGGCCCTTTCGGCCTTCAAATGGTATCATGACATTTATAAGCAGCTTAAGGGACATAGTTACTTCTCTTCGAAAAGCTTTATGAAATATTTTTTGATTTCCATAATTAATAGAATTCATGGATAAGCAAAAACGAGAAAGAATACATTATATTGACATTGCCAAAGGCATATTGATAATTTGTGTTGTTATCACCCATACTCCAGCGTTTGCTAAAACCTATGGGGTGAATGGTTTTCATTGGCTTGAAAGCTTAAGGCCATTGTTCAATTCGTATTTCATGCCAGCTTTCTTTTTCATTACTGGCTTTTGTACCAATTTCGGCAGGAGGACTATTTTATCGTTTGTATTCAAAAAGTTTAAAACTCTTATTGTTCCAAACATTATAGTTTCTTTGGGAATACCATTTGGGTCATTAGCCATTCATGGCAATTGTGCCTCGTTGAATTTGGGGCAAACAGTATGTGACTTTGTGTCTACAGGTGGTTTTTGGTTTCTTGATGCGCTATTCTTCGCTACGCTAATATATATATATATATAGGCGTAGTGCGTTGCATAAATACCGTTTGGTTGTATCATTGTTGTTTTCAGTTATAGGGAGTGCTATTTATTATTTTCGTCTTCCCAATCCATGGAATATCCAGCAAGCACTATTATTATTGCCATTTGTTTGTATGGGCCAGAATCTAAGGGTATGCCCTTTGAAAAAACAGCATGAAAATGTTATGCTTGCAATATTCTTAGCAATTACGATGTGTGATATGATCTTCAACTTTCCTTTGGGTGGAATAATGGGAAAAATATCTTTGAATCTGTATTGGTTCCCTTTGCTTTTGTTACAATCATTCTGTGGTACGATTTTTATTATAAAGATGTCTAAAATTATAGAAAAGTCATGTGTATTGGAAAATATTGGTAAGGCATCTTTGTCCGTATATATTTTTCATATGTATTTTCTTACAAAGACATTACCCATTATGAGGAATTTCACAATGAATTTTTTATTGGGAGTGGCTTACATATCTTTCATTTTGCTAGTTTGTGTTATTGTTGATAAAATACTAAACACAAAATATTTTAAGTTTATTCTCGGAAAATTTTAATACTTACGCTTATGAATATTCATATAACGTGTAGTACTGATATTAACTATATGCAGCATTGTATGGCAATGTTGTGTTCTGTATTGGAAAACAATCAGAAGCATGACATTACTATACATTTACTGCACCACCTGCTGCCCAAGTCTTGTCAAGACGTTTTGATAGAGATGTGCAATCGTTACCATCAAGAAATTAAGTTTTATGATATTGATGAAGGCAGGCTCGGCCCTGTTAATATTGTTCATCCAGATTTAAGTATTGCTACTTACTATAGGCTTCTTCTTCCAACGCTTCTTGATGAGTCTATTGATAGAATCCTGTATTTGGATTGTGATGTGATAGTTTTGAAAGATATTTCAGAGTTGTTCTCGCTGAATTTGGATGGGTTTGGTGTTGCAGCAGTTAAAGATTCGAGCCCTTATTCCAATTCGCACAGGATGTTTATCGGTTTGGGACTTGACAGTAATTACTTTTGTGCCGGAGTGCTGCTTATCAATATGAAATATTGGCGTGAGCATAATAGCTCGGAAGTCATGTTTGATTTCCTGGATAAGCACGCTAAGGAACTATATTTTGAAGATCAGGATGTCTTGAACTACGCATTTCGAAACCATTGGTTCCAGTTGCCATACAAATATGGAAAGGCCCCGATGGCGCTTGCCATTATAGGTGACAACCAAAAGTCATATGATTACACAGACTTTTTGTTTGATGCTTCCATCATTCATTATGCCACACATGTTAAGCCATGGCTTGATATCCGTATTCCTAATGACCAGTACTACTGGAAGTATGTGAAGCTTTCAAGGTTTCCGAATCCACAACAGACCAAAGTCTCACCTGTAAATAGAAAACGGATTCAGAAGTCAAAAATCAGATATTACATCAATTGGTATATCCGGCCTTGGATACCAGACCTCTTGGAATTGTTGATAAAAGATATTTTCAACATGTTTGCTTTGATTTTTCACTTGTTCAGACCAAACTCATTTAAGTATTATCATCTGAAGAGATTTTTGAGCAAGTATAACAAATAAGCATTCCATTATCTCTATGAATATTGCGTTTTGCTTAGAATCTTCTTTCAATTCGGGGGGCATGGAGCGGATGCTGTCTGTGATTGCCAATGCGTTGTGTGTCGATTATCATATAACGGTGATAACGGCATTCAATTGTGGACGGCCCGATTTCTTTGGCTTTGACAATGGTGTGCGGCGTGTGGATCTTGGTATCAGGAGGACGGAATATGCTCCAAAGAGGCAGAGGCTGGAATATAAGGCGCGGTTGGAGCGATACTTAGCTGACAATTCCCAGGATGTCACCATATCGCTCGGCTCTTTGGAGTATTTCTTCCTGCCTGCGCTTAGAGATAGCTCTAAGAAGATGCTGTGGTTTCACTTCGCCCTCAATTATGACGTGATGACTTGCCGCTTGTCGAGATTCCATGTCGTGAATCATCTCGTGGGTACGCTCAAGACATACCGCCGGCTTTGGCTTGCAAAGAAATACGACCACGTGGTTTGCCTCTCGAAAGAGGATCTGAAGATATGGCAGAGGCATATCCGTAATGTATCGCAGATTTACAACCCACTAACGATAATCAAGACCAAGGAACCAGACTACGCTGCAAAGCGTGTCATAGCCGTTGGCCGCCTCGATGCCCAAAAAGGTTTTGACTATCTCATAGAGGCGTGGAAACTGGTGTCGAAACGTTTTCCCGACTGGGCTCTCGACATCTATGGTGAAGGCGACTTGCGAGAGCCTTTGCAGCGACAAATTGATGGCTTGGGGCTTAGCGGCTGTGTAGTGTTGAGGGGGCGCACGCAGGATATTTCACAAGAGTATGCGCGCCATTCCATTATGGTGCTTTCGTCCCGGTTCGAGGGCTTCGTCTTGGTGTTGTGCGAGGCTTCGGCTTGCGCTCTCCCACAGGTGTCGTTCAACTGCGAGTGTGGACCGTCGGAAATCATAGAAGACCACATGAGCGGCATCCTCGTGAAGCGAGTGGGCGACATACAAGGCTTGGCTTCCGCCCTTGGCGAGTTGATGTCGAGTGAGGATGCACGCCGGAGCATGGGGCAACATGCCGAACGATTGTCGCACCGCTTCGACTTGCCGGAGGTAGTGAAGCAATGGAGAGAACTACTTGACCATATCCTGTCCTCACAATAGGGGAGGAGAAACAGCCCCATGGCGTGAAGGGACGTGGACGGGCACAGGGCCCGCACCCTGCAAAGCGTCTGGCGTAGATGTGTTTCGATACATATAATGTAGATGTGACAAGATTGGCGATATGTCGATTTATGAAATATCATTTATAACTAACCTGTTTACACTATGAAAATAGCGTTAATATCACTCTCGACCCCTACGTTCAACAACTGTGGGGCGGCGTCGGCGTTGCCCTACCACCTCATAAAGGGAGCGGGCGGCAAGGCGACGTTTGAGGTGTGGAGCTACAACATAAATCATATTTCCGCCGAGGGGGTGGAAGAGACCGAGCGCGCTCTCGGAGTGCGGATACACATCATGCGTCGGCCACGGTGGATAACGTGGATGCTCAAGCTCCATCTTACAGTGCTGCGCATCCTGCTGCATTACCCGTTGCCCCGCTATTATCGGCTAAGCGATGCGGCACGCGCCGACATCCTCGCCTATGCGCCCGACAAAGTGTGGGTCTACGGCGAGGAGATTGCCCACCTCACGCGGCTCTTCGCCGACATTCCCTGCGTTGCCACCATGCCCGACTGCGAGTCGCTCTATTATCACCGCATGTTGGGCAAGGACTTCGCCACACTCTCGTTGCCGCAGGTAATGCGCTATGCCTTTGCCTTCTGGCAATACCGCAGCATGGAACGTGGCATGCGACACGATGCCGCCACCTTCCATTTTGTGGGCCGTCAGGATGCCGTATTTTTCAGGGAGGTATGTCCCGAGGCCAAGGCCATGTTCCTGCCACACCCCTTATACGCCCATCGCGACAAGACCGTCAGCTTCCGTAAGTCGAAGATCCGCTTGCTCTTTGCCGCACGCTACAATCATTTCTGCCGTCAGGGCAGCGACCGTCTGCTTGAAGCCATGCTTGCCGCCGATGACCTGAAGAGCCGTTATGCCGTCACCTTCCTTGGGAAAGGTTGGGAGACGTGGGCGGCGCGGCTCACCGATGCAGGCTGGACATGCCAACACATAGCCTTCGCGCCCGACTATATAGAAGAGCTGCAGAAGCACGACATACAGGTGAACGCCATAGACGTGGGTGCCGGGACAAAGGGCAAGGTGCTCGATGCCTTGGCCAACGGGCTCCTGGCCATGGGCACGCCACTGGCATTGGAGAACATTGCCGTGACACCTGGCGAGAGCTGTGTGCTCTTCAACAACCCCTCGGAGGCCATTGCCGTGCTGCGCGACGTTCCCGGCAACGTGGCAAGGTATGAGACCATGGCGGTGAAGGGCCGCGACGCAGTGCTCGAGGTTCACGGTGCCGCCGAATGCGCATGCAAACTGTTCGGCTTACAATAAATAAGAATTCTCCGACAAAATATAGAAAACAAACAGTACATATAAAATACAAATATCTTTATGTGGCTTTATCTTTTGCTGTTCCTGATACCTGCCTTGACATATAAGCTGTCGAGGAAAGACCAAAACAAGGTGTTCCTGATGGTCTACCTGGCGTTCCTCGCCATCTTCGTGGGCATGAGCGACATGTTTGGCGGCTACGACCGCTACATCTATGGTGAGGTGTTCGACTCCATCGCCGACACCACTACCATGGGTGGCGACTACGGCCGTGCCTTTGCCGACTTCTTCCCGAGCGAACAAGGCTATATTCTCTTGAACATAGTGCTGTCGTGGTTCACCGCCAACCGCTATGTGTTCATTCTCGTAGTTACCATTCTTACCTACACTTGTCTCTATCAGTCGCTGCGGCGCTATTGCAACAACTATCCCTATGCCGTTGTCCTTTTTCTTGCCCTCTGGTTTTACTTCTCGTTCACCTACCTCCGACAGGTGTTGGGAGCCACCGTCGTATGGCTGGGCATTCGCTATATCCTCAAGCGGCAACTGTGGAAGTTCCTCATAGTGTGGTTCATAGCCTACAAGATCCACAAGTCGGCACTGCTGTTTCTGCCCCTGTATTTCATACCCATAAGGAAATATTCCACCAAGACTATCTTAGGTGTGATGTTTGCCCTCCTCTTCCTTGGCATATCGCCTATCCCCAACGCCCTGTTTGCCGCCTACGGCGAAGCCAACAGCATGATGGAGAGAGCCGCCCAATACAACGCCTCCGCAGGCTTTCGCGTGGAGTATTTGCTTGAGGCCGTTTTTTTCCTGTATATCATCATAAGAAACTACAGCCTCGTACCCAACCGCCGCGTCAACGTGCTCATGCTCAATATGGCGCTGATATTCTGCGGCATGCTGCTCTTCTTCATACGCTCCGACAATGGCGGACGCCTGAGCTGGTACTACATGATCGGCCTCATCTCCACCCTTACCTGTCTCTGCACCCAAAACAAGCGCAGACGCCTCCTCGCCCCCATGATGATGGTGGTTAGCCTTCTGCTCTACGTGCGAGTGTACATGGCCTGGCAGACGCCGCCGCTGAACAACCTCTATCCCTACAAGACATTCCTGAGCAACGGCGTGCGTGACAACGACTACTCATGGAAAAACTATGAGTATGACCACATGTACGACGTAAACAAGCTCTATCGCATGCCATTGAGGTTCTGCGTAGACCTTAACATAAGCAACATCCGTGGAAAAGCAATTCAAGGACAAGAAAGATATTATGGACAAGACTCAAAGACAGAGCGGCGTTGAGCTGCTGCGCATCATTGCCATTTTCATGGTGCTCGTTTGTCATGCCAACGCCCGAGTGCTGGGATTGCCTTCGCCGGAAGACTTTGTGTCATCTGCATCGTCATCGGTAGTGAGGATATTCTTCGCCTGCATTGGCGAGGGCGGTGTCGACATCTTTGTGATGATTTCCGGATGGTTCGGCATCCACGCCAAGCCGAAAGGACTTGCCAAGCTCCTCTTCCAGGTGTTTTTCCTGCTTTGGGGCATCTATGCGGTCTTCCTCCTGGCGGGTCACGCCACGCTCAATGCACACGACATAAAGGTGTGCCTCACCCTAACCGAAGAGTATTGGTTTGTGATGGCATATATCGGACTCTATATATTGTCGCCCGTGCTCAACGCCTTCGTGGAGAAAGCTACCAAGCGCGAGTTCCAGATGGTACTGGTCGCGTTCTATGCCTTCCAGTGCTACTACTGCTGGATATCAGGAGCCTACGACTATTACAGTGGCTATAGCGTCACGTTCTTCTGCGGCCTGTATCTCACGGCGCGCTACTTCCGGCGGCTCTACCCCGTAAAGGTGGCAGCCTCCCACAGTACGGCAGTCTTCTTTGTCAGCCTTCTCGTAACAACTGTAGTAAGCACAGTGGCGATGGCCCGACTGGGCAATGGCGCACACATGATACGCTACGACAACCCGCTCGTCATTATCTCGTCGTTGGCGCTTCTCTCCACGTTTGCCCGCATGCGCTTCTGCAGCCGGGTGGTAAACGGTCTTGCTACTGCATGCTTCGCTGTCTACATCATCCATTTCGACCCCTTGGTGTTCCATTATTTCGCCATGGCGGTGCGGTGGGTCTACCAGTCGACATCGGGCTTGCTCACAGTGGCGGGCATCGGTGCGTTTCTCGTGGGGGTGTTCCTTGCCTGCTGGCTTATAGACAGGGTGCGGCTCTATGTGTCCCACTTCGTGTTACGCTAGAGAATGGAAGATTTTTGGTTCCCCTATTTGTCATTTACGTGGAAAATTCGTAGATTTGCAATTGAAAGTATACTCATTTAATATTCTTGTTTATGGAGGCATCAGTTTTTAATCCAGTTCAGCTGCATTTGTTGAAGATGTTTGCGTATGATGGTTCAGAGGATACGCTTTTAGAGGTGAAGACAGTTTTGGCTGAGCATTTTAGGAAGAAAGCAGACGAATGCCTTGATGACCTTTGGAATTCTGGAATGTTGAATCAGGCAAAGTTGGATTCCTTACGCCATCAAGATTTGCATGCGCTATGCAGAAAATAGTGCTTGATACTAATTGCTTAATTCAAAGCATTCCATCAAAGAGTCCTTATCGGAAGGTTTGGAAAGCTTCTTTGATGGAACATGTTTTTTGTGTGTATCAACGTCTATACTGGACGAGTATGAAGAAATACTTATTCGTCTTACCAATCGGAAAACTGCTAAGTATATTATTGACGCTATTGTCAGCAATCCTTTTACTTGTTTTGTCTCTGTCTATTTTGAGTTCAATTTAATACAAGAAGATCCAGATGACAACAAATTCGTGGATTGTGCCATTGCGGCAGGTGCTCGCTATATTGTGACAGAAGACCATCACTATGATGTCGTAAAATGGAAAGAATTTCCAGGAATTGAAATTATCGGTCTTGACGATTTCTTACGCTATCAAGAAAAGCATATTTGAAATCCGGTGCCTTTTCACCGTGAAGCCGACTTGTTTTAAATCTATCCGATTATGAAGAATGAAACATTAGTCAAACAAAAAATACGGCCTTATATAACCATACTGACACCGGTCTACAACCGTGCGTCGTTGCTGCCGCGTCTCTTTAACAGTTTGTTGCGCCAGACGTTCAAGGACTTTGAGTGGATCGTTGTTGACGACGGCTCAACCGACAACACGCGCCAGGTGCTGGCCGATCTCAAGGAGCGTTGCAGCGACGCCTTCCCCATGACCTGCCTCTACAAGGACAATGGGGGCAAGCACATGGCGATAAACATGGGCGTGGCGCGTGCCCGTGGGGAGCTTTTCTTCATAGCCGACAGCGACGACATGCTCCCTGCCGACTCTCTTGCTATAGTGGCAGAGGAGTGGCGCCTCGTCAGTGGTGCCCCCAACTTCGGCGGCTTGGCCGGTCTCGACATGGCCATGGACAGCCATAAGGTAATGGGCTCCGGACTGCCGAGCGAGCGTCTTGATGCTACTACAATCGACATACGCCACCACTACCATGTCACTGGCGACATGAAGGAGGTGTTCCGCACAGAGGTGTTGCGTGAGTTCCCTTTCCCCGAGTTTCAGGGCGAAAGGTTCTGCCCCGAGCAACTCGTGTGGTTCCGCATTGCCCGCCACTACAAGTTGAGGTATGTGAACAAGCCAATCTACATTGCCGAATACCAACCTGACGGCATCACGGCAGGCATCACGCAGGCGAGGATGAAGAGCCCGAGCGCCTCCATGCTGACCTATGCCGAGCTCACAGAGTGCCCTGTGCCGTTGAAGGTGCGCATAAAGGCTGCCATCAACTTCTGGCGCTTCTGGTATTGCCGCACCGCCACGTCAGTGGTACCGCACATCGCTCCCGTTTGGCATTGCCTGAAGCCAATGGGGTGGGTCATGCACCGAATGGACATTGCTAAGTCTTAATTAAAAAGAAACCGATTAGAAACCATGAAGATATTGCAAGTCATAACGTCGCTACAGATGGGTGGCGCCGAGACGTTGGTCGTTAACCTCGTGCCTCGTTTGCGCGCAATAGGTAATGAAGTGGACGTGTGCGTCTTCGACGGCACCGAGACGCCTCTTATGCAGCGGCTGCGCAGCGAGAATCCCGGTGTAAGGATATGGAAACTCGGCAAGGGTTATTACAACCCTTTGTTCATTGCCAAGCTCGTGCCCATCATGCGCCGCTACGACATCGTGCATACCCACAATTCCTCTCCTCAGCTCTTCGTCGCGATAGCCTCAGTGTTATGCTCTGTCGGGCTCTGCTCGACAGAGCATAACACTTCCAACCGCAAGCGCGGTTGGAAGTGGTATGCTCCCGTTGAGAGCTGGATGTACGGGCGTTACGACCATGTGGTTTGCATTTCCAAAGTGGCGGAAGAAAAGTTGCGCGAATATATGGGCGGTGCATGGACCGACGGGCAGTCGGCACGCTACCGCCGCATTTCCACTATAGACAACGGTGTGGACGTTGCAGCCTTCCACGCCGCCGAGCCTCTGCCCGTAGAGGAGACAGGGCGACAAAAAGATGACTTTGTGGTGACCATGGTGGCAGGGTTCCGTGAGGCCAAAGACCAAGACACTCTTGTGCGTGCCATGGCTGCACTGCCAAGCCAATACAAGCTTTGGCTCGTGGGCGATGGTGTTCGCATCGGCATTGTTCGCGACCTTGCCGCAAAACTTGGTGTGGAGAGTCGCGTGCGCTTCTGGGGGGTGCGCACCGATGTGCCGCGCGTGCTGAAGAGCAGCGACGTGGTGTGTATGGCAAGCCACTGGGAAGGCCTCTCGCTGTCGAATATTGAGGGCATGAGCGCCGGCAAACCCTTCATGGCATCGGATGTCAACGGCCTGCGCGAGGTGACGAAAGGCTGGGGCGTGCTCTTCCCCGAGAGCGGCGCTGCGGCCGTGGCAGACGAGCTCGCGCGCCTCCACGACGATGCCGACCATTACTGTGCTGTGGCCGACAAGTGCTGGCAGAGAGCCCGACAGTTTGATATAGCCAAGACCGCCGAACGCTACCTGGCGGTTTACGAAGCAGTGGCCGGCACAAGACAGACAGTGCACGAAAACGATTAAACACTACATGAGAGATAAAAAGAAGATAATAAGGGCGGTCACGGTGCCACAGTCGCTGTGCTTCTGTCGCGAGGTGATGTTAAAGATGCGGGCGATGGGCTACAACATGATGGCGGTGACGTCGCCGGGGCCAGAGCTTGACGACCTTAGAGCCAAGGACGGGTTCCATTGTGTCGGAGTGCCTATGCAGCGCCACGTCTCCATAGTCAGCGACCTGAAGTCGCTTGTCAGGATGACAGGCGTGTTCATGAAGGAACGTCCGTGGGTGGTCCACTCCATGACGCCCAAGGCCGGACTGGTTTGTATGGTTGCGGCATGGCTGATGCGTGTGCCGGTGCGTGTACATACCTTTACCGGACTGGTGTGGCCTACGGCGACGGGACTGAAGCGCCGTGTGCTCATGCTGACCGATTGGATTACATGTGCCTGTGCCACCCACGTCATTCCCGAAGGGCGTGGCGTGATGGACGACCTCAGACGTGGGGGCATCACGCGCAAGCCGATGCATGTACTCGGCTATGGCAACGTAATGGGCGTGGACTTGGAAAGATTCTCGCCGGAGCGTTTCGCCCATCATGAACCAACGAGGGTGTTCACCTTCTTGTTCGTGGGCCGCATCGTGCGCGACAAAGGCATAAACGAGCTTGTGGAGGCTTTCGTGAGACTCCATGCCGACCATCCTGCTACACGACTGATACTGGTAGGCAACTATGAGCGGAGCCTTGATCCCGTGAGCGAGGACACGCAGAAGCTCATTGATGTCTGCGATGCGATAGACGCCGTAGGGCCAAAATATGGCGACGACCTGCCACGGGCTTATGCCGCAGCCGACTGCTTCGTTATGCCGTCTTATCGTGAGGGTTTCCCCAACACCGTGCTCGAGGCAGGAGCTATGGGCTTGCCTTCGATAGTGACCGACATCAACGGTTCGCGCGAGATTGTGGAGAACGGCAAGAACGGTTTCGTGGTGCCTCCAAGAGATGCCGTGGCTCTCCACGATGCCATGAAGTGCATGCTCACCGATGATGACGCCCGCCGATGCATGGCACGCGAGGCTCGGCCGATGATAGCTTCGCGCTTCGACCGCGACTTCGTGCAGCAATGCCAAATAGAGTTCTACAAGGAAGTGATTGGATAAAAGAGACATCTTCTACAAGACAGTAAGTATATAAACTAACGGCATGAAACTTTATAAAAAATCCCACACCTACCTGTTAGCGCTGAGTATAAAAGAAATCTGCATTTTGTCGCAGTCTGATGCCGCTTGCCATGAGCGAGAAAGGAGGGCGGCATGACAGAGCGTTGCGATGTCCTCGTGACCTATTGCTGGAACCGTGTGGGCTACACCATATTGCGTTGCTTGGCGAGCCATGGGCTCAAGGTTTGGGCAGCCGACACGTCAAAAGCTAACATATGCAGTCTGTCACGGTTCTGTGCTGGCAGTTTCACCTATCCCGACCCTTTCAAGGAAGAGGAGCGTTTTATTGAGACGCTAAAGGCGAAGGTTGCCGAGTTGCGGCCGAGGGTGCTGATGCCGACCCACGACGAGAGTGTGGTCATAATGCGGCACCGCCATGAGTTCCCCGACAATCTTGTTATTCCTTATGAGAATGCCGAAAAGCTGCTCGCGCTTGCAAATAAGGCTGTGAGCACGGAGATGGCACGCAAGGCTGGTGTTGCCGTACCGGAAATCTATGGCTCTGCCGATGAAGTAAGGCGTTATCCGGTGGTATTGAAGACAGTGATAGGCAATTCTGCCAAGGGCGTGTTCTTTCCTAAGAACAAAGACGAGTTGCAGAGGCTGATGGAGGCTCACAGGGGCGAGGAGACACTCTTGGAGGAATGGATTGGCGGCACCGACTACAGTGTGGATTGCGTGCGGTGGGACGGTTTTTGCAAGATGTCGGTCTACCATGCCCTCGTCACCAAGACCGATGGTGGCGGCACCACGACACAGCGTGAGATGGTAGCCGTGCCGCAGTTGGAGACTGAGGCGATGAAACTGTTGGAAGCGGTTGATTTCCATGGCGTGTGCGGTCTCGACTTTCGTTATGACCCCGCAACGGGTCGTATGGCGTATATCGAGACCAATGCACGGTTCACAGGTGGGTTGGCAACTCCTGTGGCGGCAGGATTCGACATACCGTGGATTCTTTATTGTCTGGCCACAACTGGGCGCTACGATGAACCCATAGATGTGAAGATTGGCACGCGCACCAAATGGGTGCTCGGTGACATAATAACTCTTGTTGGAAGACTCGTGTCGCTCAAGTGGAACGCCAAGGAGATGCGGCGTGTGTTCTCCCTGTCTGGCTTCGATGCATTCGACGATTTTCGCAGCGATGACATTAAGGCGTTTTTTGGCGAGGCATGCTATTATTTCGAGAAACTGGTGAAGAATAGGAAGCTGAATCCATAGCTTCAATTTCAACTAAAATTATTGTTCCTTTGAAAAAGTGAGGCTATTCCGTCCTTATTCCTTTGAAAAAGTGTGGAATTAGTGGCATTATTCGTTTGAAAAAGTGTATCTTTGCGCTGGATATTCATTTGAAAAAGTGTAAGACATGAAAAGGACGCTATATGAAAAGTTGTTGCAATGGAAGAATAACCCAGACCGCAAACCATTGATTCTCAATGGAGCGAGGCAAGTCGGCAAGACTTACTTGCTGTTGGATTTCGGGCGTAAGGAGTATGCTAAAGTGGCATTCTTCAGCTTAGACCGTGATAATATGGCCGCAAGTGTCTTTGAACATGGAGGCACGGTGGAAGACATCTTGATTTCACTTTCTGCCATCAGTAATGTCAATATCACTCCGAATGACACTCTCATTATTCTCGACGAGATACAAGATTGCCCCAAGACACTTGAGGCCCTGAAGTACTTTTGTGAGGATGCGCCCGGCTATCACGTTGTCGTGGCTGGCTCACTTTTGGGTTTGTCATTGCATGATGGTGTGTCTTATCCGGTAGGTAAGGTTGAGGAGTTGCGTCTTTTCCCCATGACATACGTTGAGTTTTTGCAAGCAATAGGCAAGGATCGCTTGGCTGAGGCATTGATAAGTGGCAACTGGGTTGTCATCAATATGCTTGCGGAGGAGTATTCGCGTTTTCTTCGACAATATTATTATGTTGGTGGCATGCCAGCTGCAGTGTTGGAGTTCGTTGAGCGGAAAGACTTGCAGGCGGTAAGGAAAATCCAAAATCAGATAATCATGGACTACCGGCGCGATTTCTCCAAGCATGTCCCGTCTAATGAGGTGCCACGCATCAATATGGTGTGGGACAGTATCCCAGCTCAGCTCGCGAAGGAGAATAAGAAATTCATATATGGTGCTGTGAAGAAGAGCTCGCGCGCCGCCGACTTCGAGCTTGCCATTCAGTGGCTTATCGACGCGGGTTTGGTCTATAAGGTGACTCGTACTAACAGTGTGCGGATGCCGCTCAAGTTCTACGAGGATTTGAATGCTTTTAAGCTCTTCGTGCTCGATGTAGGACTCATGGGGGCCATGGCAGATACATCGGCAGAGGCGGTAATCGTGTCAGGTACCGTGTTATCTGAATATAAGGGCGCGTTCACCGAATTGTACGTACTCACCCAACTTATCACGCTTGGTGTCCCTATATACTATCATAGTGTGGGCAAGTCGACCATAGAACTTGACTTTATAGTGCAATTTGGTGGCAAGGTATGGCCTGTTGAGGTGAAAGCCGAGACTAACGTGAAGGCAAAGTCGATGCGCACGTTTATCTCAGACCATCCGGAACTGATGGGTATACGCATATCCATGCTCCCATACCAACGTCAAGACTGGCTTGTTAACATCCCGCTTTATGCCTGTTTGCTTATTGAGAAAGTGTGAAATTCAGTCTCATTCCTTGTGGCTTAACCCAAAAAACTTTATCTTTGCATCATTGTGAATGAAATGTGTGATGTATGTTATAACTAAATGTTGCGTTAACTGTGATTATAAAGAATATTTTTGACAGGGCTGTGGCCTTCGTAGGACTCGTTTGCCTTAGTCCCGTGCTTTTGGTAGTGGCAATTCTCATAAGGTTGAGGATGCCTGGAGGTCCAGTTGTCTTCCGCCAAAAACGCGTGGGGAGGCATGGCAAGCTCTTCACAATATATAAGTTCCGCTCAATGGCGGCCATGCCCGTCGAAGGTGTCTCCGTGGCCGCTGCCGAGCGGCATCGCGTAACGTCATTTGGCGAACTACTCAGACGTTATAAGATCGACGAACTGCCAGAGTTGTGGAACGTGCTCAAGGGCGACATGAGCTTCGTTGGCCCGCGTCCTGATGTGCCGGGATATGCCGACCGTCTGCAGGGCGAGAACCGTGAAATACTGAGACTTAGACCGGGCATCACAGGACCGGCGAGCCTGAAATACAGGGATGAGGAATATTTGCTCGCTGCGGTTGGCGAGTTCTTCGCTACGGGTAAGATGGTTGATCGATTGCCCTCCGATTTCGCAGCGGTAATAAAGGATAAAGAAATCCACAACATCATGGACTACAACGACAAGGTGATTTACCCCGACAAAATCCGCATCAACCTGTATTATCTTCACCATTATTCTTTTGCCAAGGACATAGAGATGATTGTGTCTACAGTCTTGGGACGGAAGATGAAGTACGGAGGAGAGTGGATATAAAACAAACAACGAAAACATTTGAAAATAATACGACAATATATGGAAAGAAGAGACAAGCGCGTGATTCTGTGTCTCGCCCACATGTCGGGCAACGAGATGAAATATATCAAAGAGGCTTTTGATACCAACTGGGTGGTGCCACTCGGCCCTAACGTGAATGCCTTTGAGCGGGAACTCGGCCGTTTCGCAGCTTCCCCATGTCAGGCAGAATGGGAAGAGAAGATAGGTTGTGAGCCATACCCGCAGTGTATCGAGGCTCACGAGAGCGATCCCGACAAGTTGTGGGCAGACGCATCCGTTTCCTCCGACCTCGCTGGCAAGCAAGTTGTGGCCCTTGCATCCGGCACCTCAGCCGTACACTTGGCCCTTGTGGCTCTTGGCGTTGGGCCTGGCGATGAGGTGGTGTGCCAAAGTTTCACCTTCTGCGCCTCCTCGCATCCCGTGTGCTACCTTGGTGCCACGCCGGTGTTTGTCGACTCCGAGCCGGAGACGTGGAATATGGATCCGCAGCTTCTCGACGAGGCCATTGCCGACCGCATCTCCAAGACAGGACGCAAGCCGAAGGCAATAATCGTGGTTTACCTCTATGGCATGCCTGCCAAGATAAACGAGATCAAGGCCGTGGCCGACAAGTATGGCATTCCTCTCGTGGAGGATGCCGCTGAAGGGTTGGGCTCCCGCTATCATGGCCGCGTGTGCGGCATGTTCGGCACCTATGGTGTGCTCTCATTCAACGGCAACAAGATGATAACCACGTCGGGTGGAGGTGCACTTATCTGTCCTGACGCGGCTGCGCGCGACCGTGTGATGTTCTACGCTACCCAGGCGCGCGAGGGCTATCCCTATTATCAGCACGAGCACATCGGCTACAACTACCGCATGTCTAACGTGTGCGCCGGCATAGGCCGTGGTCAGCTCACCGTGTTGCGCGAGCATGTGGCGTGGCACCGTCATGTAGCTCACCGCTACGCCGAGGCGTTCCGAGGCATGGACGGCTTCACCTTTCATGAAGAGTCAAGTGCCGACAGCCGTAGCAACTATTGGCTTAACACGGTCATCATAGACCCAAGTGTGAGAATAAAAGGTCAGGAAAATGCGTATAAAGCGATGGTAAAGGGTGCTGTAGGCGGTGCTGCCGGCGTAATCCATCAAGCCACCGAGGTTCGCACCGATTGCCAGCCCAACGACAACGTGGAGGCTTTGCGTCTTTGGCTCGATGCATGCAATGTTGAGTCGCGTCCGTTGTGGAAGCCTATGCACAAGCAGCCGGTTTACAAGGATGCGCCAGCCTATACTAACGGGGTGAGCGAAGATTTGTTTAAGACAGGCCTTTGCCTGCCATCCGGACCATTGGTGAGCGATGACGACATCGACTTCATAATCAATAGCATTCGCGAGGCGGTGGAATCTTAATGTAAACATAAGGTTAAAACGTATATAGGAGGATAAGCCATGAGGTATCTTGACCCGAGAGCAGACCTGACTTTCAAGAGAATTTTTGGTGAGCATGAAGATTTGGTCATCAGCCTTCTCAATGCTCTGTTGCCATTGGATGACGACCATCTCGTGAAAACAGTGGAATATATTCCCGTGGAGTTGGTTCCAGACAATCCATTGAAGAAAAACAGCATTGTCGACGTACGCTGTTTCGACCAAGAAGGTCGCCAGTTTCTTGTGGAGATGCAGATGATATGGTCGCAAGAGTTCATGCAGCGCGTGCTATTCAATGCGTCAAAGGCATATGTGCGCCAGTTGGACAAGAAGCAAGATTACAAACTCCTACAACCAGTGTATTCGCTCAATCTTGTCAATGACATCTTCATGCACGACATACCAGATTATTACCACCATTACGATATTGTCAACGTAGAACACACCGACAAGCGCATCGACGGCCTTCATTTGGTCTTCGTGGAGTTGCCGAAGTTTGAACCACACACGTTCTCCGAGCGCAAGATGCAGGTGCTGTGGCTGCGTTTCCTTACCGAGATGGGTGATGTGCGCAAGGTGCCGCAAGAGTTTCTCGACAATCCAGAGGTGAAGAAGGCCGTTGACATTCTTGAGGAGTCGTCCTACACCGATGCTCAGCTCAATGGTTACGACAAGTTCTGGGATATCGTACGAACTGAGCGCACTTATATCAACTCTGCTTTGCGCAAGGGTATGGCTGAAGGCCGTGCCAAAGGCTTCGAGCAAGGTATGGCTCAAGGTATGGCTCAAGGTAT
>CAZXGQ010000005.1:2036-4881 GCA_964640415.1 uncultured Prevotella sp. | reverse complement strand
GCTCAAGGTATGGCTCAGGGTATGGCTCAAGGCATTGAGGAGGGTCGTGCTCAGGGAGAAAAGTCTGCTCTCTACAAAGTAGTGGAGAAGATGAGGAAGATGGGAATGACCGATGCGCAGATAGTTGAGGCAACCGGCTTGACTCTGCAACAAGTGGAACAGTGCCAAAAGTGACAGCATTATGCAACTGATGAGCTATAAAGAATGTGTGGAATATATCCGCAGGCAGACACTGTGGCAGACAAGTCGCAGCCGTTCAGTAATACCTTGGAGGCAGACGTGCACAAGTGCGGCTATCGCCTAAGCCTTGCCGAGCGCATAGTGTTGCGTAGCTGTTTCAAACCATTGGTGAGGCTTACGGGGTTCGCTGAATTGCTTCGCCGCTTTATCACTATGTAATTAAGATGATAACCAGTAAATTATGAAAACTATAAAGAAACCGGCCCACGATTGGTGCCAACTTTTTGCGATAGCATTTTTTTCATTTGCCATCCTTACATTTTTCTCCCCTTCTACCTCGTGGCTTTTTGGAAACGCGGCGACCTTTGATAGTAACATGTTTCAAGTTATAGGTAAATACTGGGCCTCTGGCGAGGCGTTGCCATACCGTGATATTTGGGACTTGAAAGGCCCGATAATATTCTTTGTCAATGCTTTGGGCTATTGGCTTACAGGAGACAAACTCGGAGTGTTTTTCATACAGTTTGTCTCGTTATCGTTATCTTCTATGATAGCCATGCGGATGCTGTGTTGGGGGGGGTACAAAAACGCATGGCTACGGCCCTATGCCTTCTTGTCCCTATCGCGTTTATCACTAAGGAGAACGATGGCAACACGGTGAGCGAGTACGGCTTGCCACTTCAAATGTTGTCAGCATGGTTCGTTTGTAAGTTTTTTTGCGATAACGGCAAGACAAAGCGGTTGCCGCGCCCTTACCCGTTGGTTTGGGGACTCTTGGCAGGTTGGTGCCTCATGTCACGACTTACTGACTATGTGGTTGTGGGACCATTGTTGCTTGTCGTTTTTTTCATCCTCATTGCTAAATGTCAGTGGCGAAGCTTGGCAGAGGGAGTTGCGTTGTTTTTTGTAGGCGTGGCTTCGGTGGTTGTGCCATTCGCCATATATTTTGGCTTGAATGGACTTGAGTATGAGTTGTGGTACGGTACGCTCCTTTACAGTCTTGAGTATGCTTCAAACTCTTATGTCTTCCGCTTAGGTTCGCCTTACGTTATGGCTGCTTTCGTCAAGGACTATCTACCCATGTTCATAATGTTGCCAGTTGCCGTTTGGCTTTTTTCCGTTAGGAGTCATCGTGTTGAGGGGCTTGCGTGGTTGTTGTCATCTGGCGTGTCGTTGGTTTGGTTTCTTTTCAGTCGTCGTTCGCCAATGTATGCCATGGTGGTACTGCCGTATATACCCGTGTCTCTGTTGTGCATAGCAAAGATAAAAGGAACGCATGCCGAGGCATTGTCAAAGTTATCTCGCCATGTGGTTATGGCTTTGACGCTTATCATAGTTTTGGCATCTTCGAAAGATGTCTTAGACAACCGACAAAATCTCATTGGCAAGGCTTATGAATATCCGGAAAGTATCATCGCGCAGTTAAGGTCTGCCATCCCTGCTGCCGACCGCGACAAGTTCATAGCTTATAATACGTTCAGTGCTGATGTGTATGCTTATTCGGGTATGAAACCTTGCTATCCCTACTTTGTCTTACAGGATTTTGAGGCAGGACTTGGCAGTTCCCTTTTACCGCGGATACATGAGTCTTTTTCCTCTTTGCGAGCAAAATGGATACTGGATTATGGCGTAGGCAATGAAACCATTCGTTCAATACTCAACAAATACTATGTTCCTGTCAGCGTCATCAATGGTGCGAGACTGTGGAAACGAAAATGATGATAAATAATCTTGGCATAGCCCGTGTGAAAAAAGGTTCATGTATTTTATCATGCCTTTGAATAAAATGCCGTATCTTTGCAGAGAGACATACATGAACTGCACAAACAAAAGCGAAGCTTATGATATACGTAGCTAACCCTATTTACGACTCGGTGTTCAAGTATCTGATGGAGGATGAGCGAGTGGCAAAGACGGTGCTGTCTGCCCTCTTGAAGATGGATGTGGTGAGCGTGGAACTCCGGCCACACGAGTATGCCAACGAGTGCAACGACAAGATATCGATGTTTCGTATAGACTTCGGCGCCCGTGTCCGTACGGGGGGCGACGAGACGAAGCTCATTCTCATAGAGTTGCAGAAGACGTGGGTAGAGACGGAGACTCTACGGTTCCGCCAGTATCTTGGAGCGCAATACAGCGATAAGAACAACATACACAAGGACAAGGACACTAAGAAGGAATACGCGTATCCCATGGTGACCATTTACATCATGGGTCACAGGGTGGGCGACATCGATGTGCCTGTGCTATATGTCAACCACAAGGCTTACGACTATGATGGCAAGGAGGTTACCGCAGGCATGCCGGACCCCTTTGTGGAGAGTCTTGTCCACGACAGCATAATCGTGCAGGTGCCCTTGCTCCACGGCAAAATAAACAATCGTCTCGATGAAGTGCTAAGCGTGCTCGACCAGACCAAGCGCGACAAGAATGACCCGCATCTGTTGTGCCTTGACGAGGACCGCTATTCTGACAGTGTTGACATGCAATATATTGTCCACCGTCTCACAGCTGCAGCCGCTAATCCCATGATGCGTCAGAACATGAATGTTGAGGACGAGTACTATTCCGCCATAGAGGACCGCGACACTGCCCTTATGAACCGCGACAAGCGCATCCGTGAGCAGGACGACAGAATTAAGGAGCAAGTAGGCAAGATCCGCGA
>CAZXGQ010000005.1:0-1936 GCA_964640415.1 uncultured Prevotella sp. | reverse complement strand
GGCAAGATCCGCGAGCAGGACGACAAAATCCGTGAACAGGGCGATAGGCTCAAGGAGCAGGATACCCGCATAGCCCGTCAAGTCTCCGACATGAAGGCCATGCTCAAAGGATTGATAGACAGCGGTATCTCGATAGAGCGCATTGCCGCGATGATGAACAAGAGCATTGACGAGATACGCAAATACGTATGAAGACCACACTGATTCTTATAGGCAAGACCGACGGCAAGCTGTATAAGACCGCCATCGACGACTACGTTGACCGCATTGGCCACTACATGCCGTTTGCCATAAAGGTTATCCCGGACATTAAAAACGCCCGCACCCTTTCCGAAAACCAGCAGAAGGAACGCGAGGGCGCTCTTATACTTGCCAACGTCACTCCGCAAGACACCCTTGTGCTTCTCGACGAGAGGGGAGAGGAACGGCGCAGCGTCGACTTCGCCAAGTGGCTCGGCAAGAGGCAGGCATCGGGCCGCAACCTCGTGCTCGCCATAGGTGGCCCGTACGGATTCTCCGAAGAGGTGTACAAGCGTGCCAACGACATGGTATCGCTGTCGCGCATGACCTTCTCCCACCAGATGGTGAGGCTCATCTTCGTAGAGCAGTTCTATCGTGCATGCACCATCCTCAAAGGCGAGAAATACCACCACGAGTAATCATCATTTTCAGAGATCATACCGGCGACAACAAGCCGTCCTTATAACGGAAGAACCCCGAAAGCTCAGACTGTTGAGCTTTCGGGGTTCTTCCGTTATATGTTTTTCCTGCGCTGTCTTTATTTCTTCAGGAGGTTCATCTTCTTGGAAGGCTTCAGCACGTTGTTCACTTTCTCGGTATACGAGCCAAGCCTCACCGAAGTCTTGCCCTTGATGTCGCGGCTCGATGCACCCACCTTGACGGTGTATGTGCCGGCGTCGCCAACCCATGCGCTTTTCTTCGTCACGAACGATGCGAGGTCGCGGCGGTCGATGTCCATGGTCAGGGTCTCACTCTCGCCGGGTTGCAGCGTGCGGGTCTTGGCGAATGCCTTGAGCTCCTGTGCCGGTTTGTCAACGCTTCCCTTCGGGGCGGTGACATACACCTCAGCCACTTCCTTTCCTGCGGCCTTGCCGTTGTTGGTCACGGTGACACTCACTGTTACCTTGCCGCCCACGGCCTTGGCTGAAATGTTGCTATAGTCGAACGTGGTGTAGCTCAAGCCGTAGCCGAACGGATAGCTCACGTTCTTGTTGAACGAGTCGAAATAGCGGTAGCCCACATAGATGTCCTCGTCGTAGACCGTGTATCCGTAGTTGCGTATGTCCTTGTATTTGGTCTGGTCGCCTTCCACCGAATAGTCGGAAGCCTCCGACGGGAAGTTGGCTGAAGAAGCAGCGTCCTGGTATCTCACGGGCCACGTCATTGGCAATTTGCCCGACGGGGTCAGCTTGCCGGCGAGAAGGGCTGCCACTGAGTTGCCCACCTCTTGACCGGGCTGCCATGGCAGGAGAATGGCGTCTGGGATGTTTTTCCACGATTCTGTCTCTATCACGCCTCCCACGTTGAGCACCACCACCATCTTCTTGCCCTTGGCATGGAAAGCCTTGGCGGTGTTGTCCAGGAGTTGCTTCTCTGTTTCGGTGAGGTTGAAGTCGGCAGCCGTGCGGTCTGCTCCCTCGCCCGACAGGCGTTGCAGCACCACCACGGCCACGTCGTTGTCATCGGCAGCTTTGGCCAGTTGGGCATCATCGGGCACTATCTCCTTGGCCAATGGTTTTGGCATCCACCACAGAATGTTCATTGTCTCCACGATGGAGTCGTGCTTCGCCAGCAGCTTGGTGTAAGTGTCTATCATCGAGTCGTCTACGGTGTAGCCCTGGTTGCGCAGTCCTTCCACCACCGACACCGTGTAGCGGCGGTTCACATTGCCCGAGCCGGTGCCGCCGGCGATTGG
>CAZXGQ010000004.1:0-53357 GCA_964640415.1 uncultured Prevotella sp. | reverse complement strand
CCTATCAGGCGCACAAAAGAAATCCTAACTGCTTGAATATGAGTAGTTAGGATTTTTGGTTTTAACATCTATCACTTATGGCAAAGAACAACAGCAAGGGCTTAATTGTATTCGCGGCAATGTGCATTGTCGCCTATGGTTGGACAAAGTACAACGAACACACGAATGACGCCGCCGACAAAGCGAGCCAAACGGAGACGCGATACGCACAGGACACGAAGGCGCAGGAGGAACAGGATGCAGACACGCAAGACGCTGAAGCCTACAGCCAGGATGCGGCCTACGAATATCCGAGGTGGAGCAAGGACAAGCCTCAGGAACAGATATTGCAACGCTGCGCCTATATCACCTCATACAACAAAGACACGCGCACGCCAAACTGGGTGGGATGGGCGCTGACAAGCGACCACACCGACGGCACCAACGAAAGGGGCGGACACAAGTTCTTGGAAGACACCGATGTGCCTGAGCCAAGGGCTGCCTACTCCGACATAAGGGAAAGCGAATGCGGCTACCAGAGAGGTCACATGTGCCCGGCCGCCGACAACAAATGGTCGTACAAGGCGCAGAAAGAGGCTTTCCTTATGACCAACATCTGCCCGCAGAACGGCTACCTGAACGAGCGCGACTGGAAATATCTGGAAGAGGCTTGCAGGGACTGGGCAAAGCGCTACGGCAAGGTTTACATCGTGGCCGGCCCCATATTCTATGGCAAGAGCTACAACACCGTTGGCGAGCATCACGTTGCCGTGCCCGACGCATTCTTCAAGGTCGTAATGCGAACCAAAGGACAGTCGCACGACGCGCAGGCCATCGGCTTCATCTACGACAACAAGTCAGGTCACCACGAGATGAACTATTATGTGAAGTCGGTAGACGAAGTGGAAAAAGCCACCGGTCTCGACTTCTTCTATCAGCTTGACGACAAGGTTGAGAACAAGATAGAGAGCCAAAGCAACATCAACAAATGGTAAGCAAAAAGCCGCACGAACCATTAAACGTTCGTGCGGCTTTTTATATGTAGGTCTTTATTGGCCTATCCTGAATGTTATTTTGTACAAACGGGGCGAATGCACATTCCGTTGTAAATGTACATGCTCATCTCCGTTGGAGTAGAAGAGGTATTGGTGAGATAATAAGCCCAATAGTCGTCAGCATGTAGCGGCAGGTCATTGTAGGATCCACTCCAATAGTAGCACTTGGTGTCGCTACCCAATGACGTACCCGAGTACATGCCCGTAAACGGCAAGAAGATCTCGTTGCCGTTTGTGCCCTTGATCTTAAAGCCTGCATCAGTTTTAGTCCATGTGCAGTTCTTTATAAGCTCACTGATCTCAGACTCTGTAGGCATGCGCCATGTGCCACCCCACAACTGTACAGCAGCGTCGTTGTCGGTATCAGATATCGTTGTGCTTGGAATATTGAACTTGTCAGTTGTGGCGTTATACCATTGGTAGTTGCTCAAGCTGAAGTCGGTGCCGGGAGTGGTGCTGCCCCACGAGAAGTAAGAGCCGGGGTCGGTCGAAGACTGCGCACCGAGATTATAGGTAGCCCACTTCACGCTCAAGCCAAGGTCAACACTCTGTGCCAACTTACCTTCATCGGTAAGGTCACGGGTCGGAGTTACAGGAGTGTCGGGATCAGTCTTGTCGCCATAGACCGGACGTACAAGCATGTGCCAGCCTTTTTGGTCTTCTGGTTCGAAAGTACTGCTCACTTTACCGATCTGGACGCCCTTTGCATATACCTCAGCCGTGTTTTCAGATGTCCAATAGCTTGCCGACTGGTTTACATCCTGCTTTCCTTTGCTTGTTTGGTATCCGCCGCGAGGAAGATAAATGTAGTTGCCGTTGCTTGCAGTCACCTTGTATGCCTTTGTACCATTGTCGAGAGTCACAATCTGCTTCTCAAGGTTGTCAAGCTCTTTCCACTCGTCGGGAGTAGGCATGCGCCATTTGTCTCCCCATTGTGTCGTGGCTACGTCATATTTGGTACCCGAGATGTCGCTGTAATCATTGGGATAATCGCTGTTCGTATACGATGTATTTTCACCCGTATTGTCTCCCCAGGCAATGTATGAACCGTATTCGTCTTCAGAAGAAGCACCGATATTCCATTTAGCCCACTTTACGCTAAGACCAAGGTCAACCATCTCTGCAACCGGGTATTTTGATTGAGTCGTAAAGCTGGCTGTAGAACCCAAGTTTGTATGTCCATTGTATACTATATACCCTGCGAAATAGTATGTGGTGTTGGGATCAAGATTCTCTATATGAAAGGTATATGTGCCATCTTCAGCTGCTATGCCAGTTACCTCGCCTGTCACTGTAGTGCTTTGTGTAGGGTCAATGTCGGAAGTTGTGCCATAGCATACTCCAATCTCGGATGCATCAGAATAGTTTCCCTCGAAAGTCACTGTGATATAGGCATCGCTCTGTTTAATGTTGGTTACGTTAGCACTCTTAACTTTTGCACCCTCGTAGTAAGATCCATAAACAGGGCGGATTTGCAAGCCTAAATAGCGAAGGTAATCGGCTGTGGAATAATTTGTCGCATCCAAAACGAGTGCTGATGCATTTTGGTTATCGCTCTTGCTCAGAGAACCAGTCCAGTAAGCACCCAGCGTATTGGCAACAGAGATGCCTTCACCTTTGCGGTAACCTTGCATTGGCAGGAAGATGGACTTCGTGTTATCCGCCTTCGACGTGACGGTCCAACCTTTCCGCGTGTCGTCATAAGTCCAGTTGCACTTCTCTATCAGCTCCTGCACTTCCTTCACGGTAGGCATGCGCCAGTCGCCGCCCCAAAGCGTGTGAACAATGTCGTACTTGCTGTTCACGATGTCGGATGTGGGGTTAAGCACGGGGAAGTAGTTGAGAACAGTGGAATGGTTCAAGCCTGTGGCATCGCCCCAGCCCACATAATAGCCTGCTGCGGTCTCCGTAGTAGCTCCAAAGTTGCAGGAAGCCCACTTAACGCTCAAACCAAGGTCTACAGCCTCGGAAACAGAGGGGCTTTCAACAGAGCCCAATGGCTCAAAAGTGACATTCTGTATATCCCATACTTGCTTTTCAATCTTCTCGCCGTTGGCAAGAGTGATTACCATTTTGTATTGTGCATTAACGGTAACGGCGAAGACGAGAAAGCTGAACAAAAGGAAAATGTATTTCTTCATCGCTTGATTATCTTAAAAGATTGTTTGTTGGCACGAATAATGTAGACGCCTGCCGGCTGATTGCCAAAATCAACCACGGCCCTGTCATTGCTCTTGTCAATCCTTGCGTTGACCTGGGCTCCTGACAATGAATAAACCGAGATGTGGGCAGAATCGTCCAAGCCGTCAATATAAACCGTTTGTCCATCGACGAAACGGAAAGTGAAAATCGACGAACTGGCTGCGCCATCGGTTTTCTTCACCGCTTCAATGCCTGTCGCAGTTTCGGTTTTGAAATAAAACTCCTGGACATTACTTAATTCTGTGCTGAAATCAGATGTGTTGATATAGAATTTCTCCGTATCAAACGTGATTACAGGCTTATTGGCAAGGATAAATATCTTCTCTGTATTGTCATTGAGTTTTACGACAAGCTGGCTTGGTTCATTGCTTGCAAAAACAGACGCATGCAATGAAAGAAGGAAGAGTAGGCTTATAAAATATTTTAGAATCCTATTCATGAGTCAAATTAAAATTATTCTTTGCGTACAATCTTACCCTTGAAGTGCATTACAAGCGGACTTTTTTTAGAGTTGCTGTAGACTCCCACTATTTTCTCATAGTCGCCGGGGAAGAAACCGTTCATGTCGATAGTTACCCGAAGTGTATCTACCCCTTTGGCAGGTATTCGCTTCCTTGGATAGCTGACAGTGGTGCAGGTACAGTCGGTCTTGGCATCCTTTATCTTAAGCGGCTCTTTACCCTTGTTTACGAACGGTATGTCTATCGTTCTGCAGGCGCTGTCCGTGTAGATGATTCCCAGATCATAGTCCACTTTTTTGATGGATAGCTTGGCTTTACCCTGCGCACAGACAGACAGAGCGGAAGAAAACAAAAGAACAAAGGACAGGGCTAACTTAATAGCTGTTGACATTCTTATCATAAACATCCTCTACGCCCTCTGCATCCTTGTCCAACAACGTGAGATACCACTTGCCATCCTTCACTACAGGATTAAGCGACATAACGGAGACACCGATACCTTTATCAAGGTTGCCGTTCTTGGCTATCTGAATCAACACATCAACTTGGTTGTTCTTGTCAGAGCGCAAGACAAAAGAGTTTGTCTTTGCTGCATAAATAGGCATCTGAGAGTAGGCCTGGATAAAGCCCTTGCGCTCGTCAGCTGACAGAGGCACCACTTTATTCTTCTGAACCTTGTAAAGCATATTTGCAGCCTTCTCAAAATCTTTCTTCTCCACCAGCTGAGTATAGCGCTGAACCATGTAGTTGATATTGGAAGAGTCCTGCTTGGTGTAGGTCATTGTTGCGGGACGAAGATATTCGTAAACGCCGGCATCTTTTGTATTCTTCTTACAACCAGACAAAGAAAGAACAATGCAAGAAACTATGATTAATGACTTTGTGAAATTCATATCACTGCTTATTTAAAATGAAAAAAGGAGAGGAGAACGATTCTCCTCTCCCTATGAGATTATGTTAATCCTAATGGATTACTTCTTAGCGTTAGAGTGTGTACGCTTAACTGTGACAGTGATTGTCTGAGGAACCTCACCCCAATCGTATGTTACGACAACAGGAATCTGAACCTTGAAGTCTGCGGTTGTAGAGTTGTAGTTCTTGTAAGTCAGCTTGCCATCGTTGTAAACGAAGTCGATAGCACCGTTGACGTTCTGCAGAGGAACCATTGTCTCAGTGTTGCCGTCCTGGTCGGTCAGCACGTCAGAGTTAGTGCTGATCTTCTGACCGTCTGCTACACCAACGACCTTAACGCCCTTGATGCCGTAGAACTTGTCATAACCATTCTGCCAGAGGTCGCGCCAGTCAGAGAATGACAGCAACTTCATCAGGTCGATAACCTGAGCAGCGTCACCAGCGTCCTCAACCTCAGCAGTTGTGTTAGTGATGTTCAATGGACGGAGGAAGCGAACGTTGAATGTGTTGTCAGTCAATGGAAGCTCGTGGCAAGCGTTCTTAGCAAGGATACCAACGATAGCTGTCAGAGTCTGGTCGTCGAGCTCGTTGTGCTTCTTGTAGTTGAGGAGGTCCTTAGCATACTCAGTCTGCTGATAAACAGCCTTCTGAGCGTTAACGTTCTCACCCTCAATCTTCACGATTGCCTGCTTAGCTGTCTGACCCTTGACGTTAGCCTGGAGAGTCTTGCCGTCAGCAGAGACGCTCAGAACATAAGTCTTGCCAGAGATACCCTTGAACTCCTTACCAACGTTAGCCTTGTCGAACTGGAGGTCGAGAGTCAGCTTGCTAGCTGCATACTCCTTCTTAGCTGTCTCATCAACGAGGTTGGTGATGATAGCAGCAGCATCGATCTTGTTGCCAGTGAATGCCTCAGCGAGAGTCTTCTCGAATGGCTTGTCACCGTTAGCAGCGATCTCGTAGTCGTTAGGACTGTTGACGTTCATGTCGAACTCATACTTGCCTGAACCAGCAACACCATTCTTCTCAGACCAGATGGTAGAGTTCTTGGCAGGATCGAGGTTCAAAGAAGCAGAAGGCTGTGTGCCTGTGAGGCTACCAGTCTTGAAGACAACATATACATCAGGACCAACAGTCTTGTCGGCTGACTTATACTTGATAGCGATGCTCTCGCCACCCTTCTTGTCGGTAACGAAGAACTTGTAAGCCTGAGCGCTTGTCATCTCCCACTTCAGGATACTTGACTTAGTGCCATCAGGATCAGTGTCCTTATCAGTTACAGAAGAAGCTGTACCAATCTTAGTAGCGAGCTCCTGGAACTTGCCGTTCTTATCAGCCTGGAACTGTGTAAGATCGTCAACATCGCCTACGAGAGTGTAGTTCTTCTCGAACTCCTCACGAGTCAGGCCAAGCTCCTTGTAGAGATCCTGCTCAGTGATGTACCACTTTGTAGCATAAGACCAAGAGTTAGGTGTGCACTCGCCGTTGTAAGAGTAGTCAGCGCCTGTGTAAGAAACGCTCTTGTCTGAAGAGATAGGAGACTCCTTCTCGTCAACGATCTTGATGCGGATGTAACCGTAGTCGTAAACCTTGCCAGTCTCCTTGTCAACCAACTCGACACGGACAACAGGAGTACGGCCAACCTCTTGTGCGCGAACCTGCTCTGAACCATAAGCAGCCTGCTTACCATCGGCAGTAGGAGCCTGTGGACGGAATGTCACGCCATCCTCAGCGATAGCAGCGTGAGCTGACTCGTCGGTAGCGTTGTTACCCTTGTAGAGAGCTGTCAGAGAGAACTTGTACTCGAAGTTAGCGTTGAATGTAGCGTCGTCGATCTTAGCGAACTTGCCCTCAACGTTCTTGTAGTGAGTCTCAACGAACTTGCTCAAGTCAAGAGTCTGATCCCAGTTACAGAATACCTGAGCATCAAATGTGTTGCTTGCCTCGTTGACAGTCTGCATCAAGTGACCGTAAGATGTGCTTGTCTCCTGCTCGCAAGTAGACAGAGCGCTCTTGGCAGCGTCTGCGAAGAGGTGACCGTTGACATTGTTGTTTGTCAGAGCCAACTTCAGACCAGAAACCTGCTCTGTGTAAAGTGTAGCGTAGTCAGAAGTGATAGTTGTATCCTTGTCGTTCTTTGTAGCTACGTTAACCTTTGTAGCGAAGTTGGTAACCATCTGGTTCTTAACAACGCTCTTGATCTGCTTAGGATCATTGACATCGAGATTAACTGTCAGGATACCGTTCTCAGCAGCCCAGCTCTTCACGCTGATACCAGCAGCAGCAGACTTTGTGAGGACGTAGTCGAGATCACCAGACTCTACGCTAACCTTAGTTGTGTTCTCATCGAGCTTAGCTGAAGATGGGTTCATGTGGTATGTAGCAGCGAAAGAAAGCACCTTTGTGCCCTCAGCTGTTGTGTAGCGAGCGTCGTTGTCGTAGCCCTTAGCTTCCTTCTTGTCCCAGTCCATAGCTGAGATCCAAGCGTTATCGTTGACATAGTCGAAGTCAAGATAAAGGAGCTTGGTAGCCTCAATTCCCCAGTAGTATGACTGTGGGATGAAGACGAGGCTGCGGAGACTCTTCTCCAACAACACGTTCAGCACGTTGATGTTGGCGTTGATAGCGTCAATCTCGCTAGAGAGGGTCTGCAACTCAGACTTCAATGCGTCAACATCAAGATCCTTAGTCTTCTCCTGAAGAGCCTTGACGTCAGCGAGCAACTTCTCATAAGTTTTCCTAGCGTCGCCGTTCTGGCCGATCAGCTTGTCGAGGGCATCGATCTGCTGGAACAAGTCAGCGTCAGCAGCCTTGCGTGCGTCAGCCTCAGTCTCAATAGCCTTACCAAGACCATCGGTAACAGACTCCAGCTTGCCATAGATAGAAGCGCAAGAGTCCTCGAGAGCCTTCTGGTCTGCCTTGAGGGCGAGAGTAGCGTTGATACTCTGCAGTGTGCTCTCAGCTGTAGCCAAACGAGACTGCAAAGCTGCGATGTCAGACTGAGCCTTTGTGATGTCGGCTGTGTTGGCAGCGACCTGACTTGTCAGAGTTGTCAACTTACCGTTGGCAGTCTCGAGCTGGGTCTTCAATGATGAAATCTCGCTCTCCAAGTTTGCCTTAGCTGTAGCCAGATCCGACTGAAGGGTCTGAATGGCAGACTTGTTGTTGTTGATATCATCATCGTAGTCCTTACATGAAGTTACAGTACCTGTTGCGCCTGCTGCGAGCAGACCCATGAACAGATAACCGAAAATCTTCTTTTTGTTCATACGATAAAAAGATTAATTAAACATTTAAAAATAAATTTCCTTGTGTTTTCTTACGGCTTGGCACTTACCTTTGCGGTATCAAAGCGCCCTGCCGTGGGGCTCGTCAGCACGCAAGCAGGGGAGAGAGCCCTGCATGGTTTTGCGAATCTCCCGTGGGGAGACTTTAAAACGTGTTGCAAATATAGACATATTTATGTTAACTCACAAGCAATATCAATCTTTTTTTGTGCCAAAGGGGCAAAATTTAACCATTACGCCCATCTTCACACAAAAAAGACTAAATCAAGTTCGTGGTTTCCCATACGTCTGTCATTCGCTTTTGCGCTTTCTTTTTGCAAAGTTAGCAGTTCTTTCAGACATAGGCAATATATTTTAATCTTTTTTTGAAAAATATTTTGGGCACATGCTAATTCGTGTGGATGAAAAGGTGAGTTTGGCTTACTTGTAGAGTATGTCCACTATCTTGCGATTGGCGGTGTCGATACGGCCAACGTCGATAGAGCCGAGATAGACTTGCGTCATCCTCTCCGACGAATGTCCCATGGCATCGCTTATGAGAGCCGTGGGGACACCTGAGCTTTTCGCCGCTGTCGCCCAAGAGTGCCGCGCCACGTAGAGCGTGAGGGGCATGGGCAAGGCGAGACGCTTGCCAAGTCTGCGCAGATGGTAGTTGACGGCTTGCGAGCCACGCTTGAATTCTCGCCACCCATCAGCCCCCTCTGAGGATATGAGCGGGAAAAGATAATCGCTCCCTTCCCGTTCGTATCTGCTGACGATTTCCTGCATCTCGGCAATCCATTCCATGGATATCGTGCTGCCGGTCTTGTGCCGCCGGTAAGTCAGCCTGCCAGCCACGACGTTCTCTTTCCGGAGATTCGCCATGTCGATTGGTGCCATGCCACGCGTGATAAAGGAGAAGATGAACATATCGCGCGCCAACTGTTCTTTCCTGCTTTTGGGTTTCGCGGCGGCTATCCTGCGTATATCCTCTATCGGCAACGCTCGCTTGCGTGTCCGCGCCTTACCCGTGTACACATTATCGAAAAGAGTTCCGGGCAGAGCTGCGACGCCTTGCTCTTGCGCCCTGTTGCAAACGGCACGGAGAATGCGGAAATAGAACGACTGCGTGTTCTTTGTCGCCCCACGCTCTTTGAGGTAGTCGGCAAACGACATCATCGAGCGCGACGTGACCCGCTCCCAAGGGACAGATTCACCCAAGCCTTGAAAACGGTGCCAGCAATTAAGGGCGGTGCGGTAAGCCTCAGCCGTGCGAAACTGACCCGCCGCCTCTTTTTCGGAGATAATCTTTCGCATGAACTCCACCATGTCGCCCCCGGCGCAAGGCTTGGCGCTGTTGTCGTTGCCCCTTACCGTGACGCAGACCTTTAGCCCGGGACCGACAAGGTTGAGCAACTCCTTTGATACGATGATCTCAATTCCGTCTTTTTCCATAACGTATAATATAATAATGTGTAAGTGTGTTGCCAAAGATAATTCTATTGACGTTGATATAAAAATAATTCCTGGCGATATGTGTTTTCAAAGTCTCCCCACGGGAGATTGGCAAAACCATGCAGGGCTCTCTCCCCTGCTTGCGTGCTGACGAACCCCACGGCAAGGCACTGAAGCGCCACGGAGGCGCATGCCGGGCCGTAAGAAAACCAAAAGGAAATTTATTTTTAAATGTTTAATTAATCTTTTAATCGTATGAACAAAAAGAAGATTTTCGGTTATCTGTTCTTGGGCCTGCTCGCAGCGGGCGCAACAGGTACGATGACTTCGTGTAAGGACTACGACGAGGACATCAACCGACTGCAAGAGCAGATTACTGCAAATGCCAACGCGATCAAGAACATTGAGGAATTGATCAAGAGCGGCTCGGTCATCAAGACCGTCACTGAGGCCACAGACGGTGTCACCGTCACATTGAGCGATGGCAAGTCTTTCACTATCAAGAACGGAGCCAATGGTCAGGATGGCACGCCAGGTTCAGTATGGACTATAGGCGAGGACGGCTATTGGGTCGAGAATGGTAAAAAGACAAGCTACTACGCACTTGGAACCAAAGGTGAGAAGGGCGACAAGGGTGATAAAGGTGACAAGGGTGATAAAGGTGACAAGGGCGACACAGGCGCTGATGGCTCAAGCTCAACGTCCAACATCCGTTACTATGTGCCTAACGCTGAAACCGGTTGCTTCGACCTCTACGAGGATGGCGAGAAGATCCAGGAGACAAACATCAGCTGGAAGTCAGCCAAGGCAAACGTCATCACCGCTGCCATGGACAAGGAGAACCTTATCCTTACAGGCGTAACAGGTGTTGATGGCGGCACCGTCACAATATCCCTGAATGGCATACTGAAGAGCTTGGTATTCATGCCTAAGCTCTACATGGACGGCATCGAGACTGTGAACTATCCGTACCTCGCTGGTACCACATTGGTAGCTAAGGACCAGAGCGGCTTGAAAAACCATCAGGGCAAGTCTATCTCTGGCGACATCGTTGACTACCAGTCAAACCTCTTGCCAAACGAAACAATTACGGCAACAGGTGGCAAAGATTATGTCTATGGTCCTACATGGACGGTGCAGTATCACATGAACCCTGCCAACGCCAACACCGAGTATAGCGACGTGAAGGGTTTCAACGTATTGCAACCAGAGGTGATGTATGTTAAGACTCGCGCCGAGGAAGATCCTGCAAAGGTGCTTGGCGTGACTTCACCTGAGAAGAAGGACAACGGCGCAGCCGCATTCCTGAACGACAACGGCATCCTGACCGCAGGTCTCAAGATTGCGCATCCTGACAAGCTGAACCCAGACCCAACGAGCAAAAATTATCAGAAGGACAACACGATCGCCCTGCAGGTTAAGTCCAAGGACAACAACCTCGCTACCGAGGAGGCCACTATCACTTCCGACTATGCTCTTCTCAACCCACTGAAGGCTAAACTCGAGGCTCTTGCATGGGCCATCAAGCCAATGTACGGCCAGATGGATCTTGACAAGCGCACTGAGACAGGCGATGAGAAAGGTCTGAAAGACTTTGGCGATGCTGATGCGAAGGTGCACATTTGGGATTCTCCTAAGGAGGCTCTGGCAGACGCACGTGGAGCTGCGCTTGAGCTGTATTACAATGGCGACATAGACCTGAAGCAATACATCAACATCCACTATGCCGTGCAAAACTACAAGGAGTATGGCAAGACTAATGAGTTTAAAACCATGACCCTTGACCAGGCTCGCGAATGGGGTCTGACCTATGAGTTCAAGCTCGTGGACTACAAGGTTGACGGCAACAAGACCGCTGACAGCAAGTTCGCAACATGGAAGGACGAGGCCAATGGCGTGCTGAAGGCCAACAACGTTGACGAGAACGGCAATCCTGCCAAGGACAACCGCGCGGCCATCGACCGTGAGCCTTTGGTGCAGGTTCTCGTGAAGAACGCTGATGGTAATGTCGTGCTTGATGGTTATATCCTGCTCCACATCACAGAGAAAGCTCCTGAGGACAAGATTGCCACACTCGACACTTATCCTGCTGGCGATGCCCAGTTTGACCTCTGCAATGCAGTTGACGGCGTGCAGACTACTTGGTCACAATTCAACAAGTTCGTATTGTCTGACTTCTTCACTGAGGTTGATGCCAACGGCTTAAAGAAAGAGGAGTTTGACGCAATGTATACTCCTGAGGTGCTGAAGGAAAGTGTAGGTACAACAGCAGAAGGCAACCAAAAAGACCAGTTGAAGCTCTATGCCACAACAGACGGCAAGACGTTCAAGGAGAATGAGCTCGGAGACCTCGTTTATGTAGCAAACGATCAGGGTACAACCAACCATACTTGGACTTGGACTCTCTCTGAGGAAGAGGTTGAGGAGTTGACCCACCATGCCGATAAGACTCCTGTAACTGTGACTCGCTACTTCCGCTACAACCTCAAGGAAGCTGTCGTAGGTACCAAGATCGCTCCTTACAAGTATATCTATGTCAAGGTTACGGTTAACCTCACACGTAAGCAGAACACCGCAGTTGCCCTCACAGAGAAGATCACAAACCACTGGTTTGATGCCGTAACAGGTGCAGATGGTGGCAAGACAGCCATTGTCAACGACATTCACGAGCCTATCAGCGGTGGTTATGCCAATACCTTCAACAACAGCATTGCCAAGACATTCGTAGGCAACAAGGCTGCTACAGGCACATTGGAGAACAAGTATTACTTCGTTCCTAAGAATGTTACCATTACCGCTCAGAACGGCAAGACATACACCATCACAGCCAAGAGCTCTGCTACTGACACAAAGTGGAACGCTTTGGTAGATAAGTATGTGGAGAATCACTCTGATGAATACAACGAGGCTAAGCTCGCCGACCAGCTCAACGCTTGCGCAGTGGATTACAATGAGGGTGTGTTCACCAACAATGCACTCTATGCCGAGTACAATGGCAATTACACTAAGATTGCCACTCTCACCCAAGATGGCACCAACGCTGGCCAGTTGAAGCTCATCAACAACGCAGCAACAAAGGATGTGCTCAACGCTATCGGCTACAAGGCCAACCATGGCAACATCGCTGATGAGCTTCGCACATACGTTGGAGTTATCGCTTCAAGCGGTTGCGGTGTCGCAGTTCCAGTGACCGACGGTTCATTCCTCGTTAGCTGGCAGCGTCCTATCAACCTCAACTCTATCGCTCCACAGCAGGTTATCGACGCTAAGGAAGACGGCAACATCATCTACCTGAGCGACCTGTTGAACCTCTATGATTGGCGTAACGACTCTATGGAGGGTGCCAACAAGTGGTACTGGGCATACTATGGCGTGAACGCCGTAACGATCAACGTCAACCCGTCAGTTGTTGAGACTAATATGCATCAGGCAAACGAGAACACGTTCGTCAAGCTTGGCACTATCACCAAGAAGGCAGAGCTCTATACTCACGACGGCACATCTACCGTAAACAAGGGCTCTAAGAAGTTCACATTCGACCTCTCAACATATAACAGCTCTGACAAGAACCAAGAGCTTCTTGACAAGATCGCAGCAGACAAGGCCATCTTCGGTGCCATCTACTACAAGAACAACGGCGAGAACGTGACCAAGTTCACTCTTAAGATTCCTGTGACAATCAGCTATACTTGGGGTGACTTCTACACAACACTTGTTGTAACTGTTGACAGGACGAAGAACAACTAATAGTTAATTATCTCTTATATCAAATATAAGCTCTTAATTGAGAGGGTGTGTCTACAAAAGAGCAGACACACCCTCTTTTTTTCAATATAAAGCGTTTATCTATGAAAAAGACATTCAATTTGTTGTTTGTTTTGAGCATGCTTTCCGCGTCTTTCTTCACTTCATGTTCCTCATGTTCTTCCAACAAGGAGAAAACTCGCGAGGAAAGCGTTGCAGAGTTCAGAAGCACGCTCAACCATGAAGACACCACCCAAATGCTGAAGCTATGCGATGATGCCATGGCTCAACTTAAGGGTGGCCAGGTAGAGGAAGTCTTGCGCAGCCTTTATGAATACAACGATTCCACCAAGGAGGCCAAGCCGTTGACCAAGCAGACCGCAGACCGCTACCGCAAGCGTTTCCGTATGTTCCCCGTGCTCGACTACACCCGTCAGTTTTTCTCTTTCCAACTGGAAGGTTGCAACGACGTTCGCTACAACGTGACTTGGGCGAAGGCCGAGCAAACGGGCACTGGCTCGCCAGCGAAGACCGCATATATGTTTAATCCCGTCAAGGTGGATGGCTCATGGAAGCTCTGTGTCAAGACACAGGCTGACGAGACCGATCCTGACATGAGATAATAAAACGTCTTGTTTATGAAACACTTTTTACTGTTATTGGCATTGCTTTGTTCCATAATCACTTATGGACAAAGTGCCAAGAAAGCCACGTTTAATTTCTCCTCTCCGTCATCATTGAACCCGTCATACCCCGACAAGGCCTTTGCTACTGAAGCCGGCACATCCGTAAAGGTTTCCAACGTGACGTTCAGGTCTGGAGACGTATCACTGTATTTCGATGAAACAGGTAACTGTCCTGGTGTCTGGCTGTCCAAGGAGGATAATGGGTATTGGTTTGAGCCCAAGGTTAACTCCTCGGTCATATTCTCTGTCCCGAGCGGTGCCAAAATAGAATCTATAGTTGTTGACAAGAACAGCGACCAGGGAGGTTTTAGTCCAGACAGGACACAGGGAGGTAAGTTCGATTATGCTTCTCCTGAAAAATATTGTTGCAAGTGGTACGCCAATGGCGGAACGTACACGTCGGTAAAGTTCTTCATTACCGGTGAGGGAACTGAAATCAACAAGATTACCGTAACTTACACTCCACGCGCCGATGTGCTTACCCCGACATCCACATCTATCGTCAATGGTGCTACAATAGACCGCTTCTCGTCTATCGCCCTGACATTTAGCAGCACTATTACCTTGAACAGCGGTGTTGATGCCACCTTGTCATCAGAAGGCGCACAAGACCAAACCATGACGGCCAGCGTCAGCGGCTCTACGCTCACTTTGAGCCTCGCAGATGCCATCACAGAAAATGGCACCTTCGCCGTGAACGTGCCGAAAGGCATGGTGACAACGAGCGACGGATACACAAACACGGCGCTGAGCTACAGTTTCACGATAGTAAAAGACCAGGCGACGTTCAACCCCGAGTCGGTGTCACCAACCGAGGGCTATCAAGAGAGCATGAAGTTGACAGACCCCATCATCATCACTTTCCCTGACTTGATTGGCACAGTGAGCGACAAGGCCTTACCTCTCTATTTAGACGGAACAGCCAAGAACGGCGTTTCCTTTACTATAGGGGAGGATAACAAGACCATCGTTGGCAAGTTCAACGTAGATCAGCCAATGGCGACTCCCGGCACATATACGCTAACCATTCCCGAAGGCTTCGTGCACAATGCATTGTACAACATCGAAGGAGCGGACGCATGGAACAAGGCTATGACATACACGTGGGTGGTGTCTGACAAGAAGCCAGACACAGAGACGATGAAAGCAGCTAAGGAGCTCCTCAAAAAGACTGGAGTGGGCTACCCATTAGCCACGAGCACGTCTCGCGAGGCGTTGGAAAATGCTGTTAACGCCGATGATGTGCCAACCGACGAGCAATTGAAAACGTTGATGGCGGCTTTCTATAGTGAGACTAACGTGGAGCTGCCCTCGACAGACAAATACTACAAGATTTATGGCATCAATGACAATGGTGACAAACTGTACCTTAGCTATGACGGAACCAGTGTCAGCCTCACCTCAAACTTATCCGGTGCTTACTCGTTCAAGGCAGAGCAAAAAGGCGATGGCAAGGTGGCGTTCTCTACTCTTGACGGCAAATACCTGCACCTGCTCACGACAAGTGATAAGTACACTGGCACATCGTCGGACAATGTGACCGAGGCTTATGACGCATCTGTCAATGACTTGACTCTCGCCCGCTTCTCAATCGATGGAGTGGAGAATGCCAAGACCTTGGGTATGTTCAGCGTTTACGGCAGTCTGGGCACTGATCCCGTGACCAGTCAGGTGGTATCAGCTTTCAACCTGCTCGACTTCTCCTTGAACATGATTCTCACAGACCCTACGTATCAGACACTCATGTTCAACGACAAGAACTCCAACGCCTTTGTATTCGAGGAGAGTGAGAAGCCGGCAATGGAGAGTGCTGACATAGACGTTTCACTCGACAAGACCGTTATCTCAAATACCGACAAAACTATTCGCCTTACCTTCAACCACGACGATGACGTGGCATTGAAAGCCGGCGTGGAACCTCTCGTTACCGACACTAACGGCAATGCGGTGAGTGGGGCCACGGCAACCATAGCTGCTGTAGAGAACTCAACAATGGACTTCGATATTTCGTTCAGCGGCCTCTCTGACGGTACTTATTACTTCGTAATACCAAAAGGGGCATTCAATTTCGCGCAAGATGGCAAGTCCGTGACTTCCAATGAGTATAAAGCATCGTTCAAGGTTTCGAGCAAGGAAGATCCGGACCCGACACCAGATCCATTGCCATCGGGTTTCAAACATTACCAGTTTTGGAGTAAACTGCCCAAGGAAAACCAAGACGAGTATCCAGCCGACTATCTCCAACAGTTTATAGTTTACATAGATCGTGCGCAATCAAAGGACGGTCTTGTGGGCAACCCCAATGTCAAGGTACAGCTTAAGGAAAATTGGGCCAACAAGCTTGTTGGCGAGGGCCATTTCGAGGAAGACCCCGACCACACCGATGATTACAACTATGCCGTCAAGCTCGTCTGGGATTCACCCATAGACATGGTTAAGGTCAGGTCAACCCAATACATCTTCATCATCCCCGAGGGTGCGTTTGGCGACGGCAACTATGGCAAGTACTTGCAAAATCCTTCGAGCGTCAGTCCGTCACAGTGTACGGTCAACGAAAGCTACACGAGGTGCTATGACATCAACACTGCCCTCACTGGCATAGATGGCGTACAGGCCGAAGACAGCTCCGCCAAGGTCATTTACGACCTGCAAGGATGCCGTGTGGAGCGTGTTACCAAGACAGGAATCTACATCGTGAACGGCAAGAAAACCGTGATACGGAAGTAAGCCGGTATCTTTCATCCCGAGTATTAAAGGAAGAGGGCGTGCCAGACATTTGGCACGCCCTCTCTATGTTTTATCTTTCATTGTATTGCCGTGTTCTCGCTGCGAGACACTAAAGCCCAGCCACCTGTTCCTCGCTAAGACCGGTGTATTTGGCTATCAAGGCCATTGGCATGCCGTCGGCCTTCATTGCCTTGGCGCTTGCGATAGCGTTGTCAAGAGCACCTTGTGCCATGCCTTGTGCCATGCCTTGTGCCATGCCTTCTTTCAAACCTTCGGCCTTGCCTTCTTTCAAACCTTCGGCCATGCCTTCTTTCAAACCTTCGGCCCTACCCTCAGCCAATCCTTCGGCCTTGCCTTTCTCACGTTCCCTTATCACGGAAGAATGAAGGGTGCGCTCAACGCGGACCATGTCCCAAAAATGGTCGTAGCCAGCCATCTGCGCGTCGCTGTAAGCCGACTCCTCTACTATATCGAGCGCCTTGCGTGTCTCGGGGTTCTCCATAAGCTCCTTGGGAGCAATCTTTGTGTTCTCATCTATCTCCGTCAGGAAACGAAGCCACAAGGCCGTCATCTTCTTGTCGTTGAAGGTGTGGGGCTTGAACTTCGGCAATTCGATGAATATCACGTGCATGTCCTCGATGACATGATCGGGGTACTTGAACTCCATGAGACCATAGTCGTGATACCATTCCTTGGTGTCGTGCAGAAAAGCCTCATTGATGAGGTTGAGGGAATAGACCGGCTGAAGTTCGGAATAATCCTCTCCTTCCTTGAGTTGCTTGACATATGCCTTCGACGAGTTGAAAAGAACCCGTTTGAAGAAGTCGGCAGTCCATATCATCTGCATCTCCACGATGAACTGCCGCCGCTGCTGGTCCTCGCAACGTACGTCAACGATGGTGTCTTTCTTCATCGGCATGCTTGGTATTAGCTCGAAGGGCAGGTACTCGATGCTTGTCACCTGTCCGTCCTCAGGCAACGGCAACATGGCATTGAGGAAACTGATCATCAGGTCCTTGTGGTCAGCAAAGACCTTCTTGAATGTCAAATCTGCGCGTGGATTAAGATATTTTCCCATAGTCGTGGTGTTTTCCGCAAAGTTAATGATTTTATTCGTTCCAAGAAAGTTTTTAGACGATTTCCACAGGATTTCGGCACATCCGACTAATCGCAGGGGATAGTCTACAAAACTTCATTCGAATCCGTTCTACACTCCCCCAGCTCTTCGCCCTTCGCTTTTTTGCAATGAAAAATCTCAACAAAAGGCTCTCTGAAAATCGTTTTTTTTGAAATACTTTTCCTCTCGTTCGATTTGAGGCCATTTTTGCGAGATTTCACAACACACTTATAATCAATTGGTTCTATTTTTACAGTTTAAAGCACAGACTGATTTTGCGCTTTTGAGTCGGCTTTACGTTAGAATCGCAACGCCTTTACGTTAGAATCGCGGCGCCTTTACGTTAGAATCGCGATGCGATATGGCTACTATCGCAACACGATTTCATGATTTTTGGGCCTAAAAATGGCTCGAGGGCACCCTTTTTAACGCTTCTGAGCCTCCATAATCGTTCTAGAAGGTGTGCCCCTCAAGTGTTAAAATTTTGCTATAAATCTTTACAAACATACCACTCGGGTCACTGACAGATATGACACACAAAGCCACACAATCCCTTTTGTTGGCCTTGCTATAAAAGAGAGGCAAGCCTTGCGGGCTTGCCTCTCACGAAATATTCAATGGGATGCCATTAACGTGCTCCCTATATGGCAGACAGCACGGCTAAGTTACCAGATTTGTGCGCGCTTGTTCTTAGGCACAAACATCTTGTTGCCCTTCTTCACGTTGAAGGCCTTGTACCAAGCGTCTATCATGGGCAGAGCGGCGTTTACGCGTGCGTAGTTTGGAGAGTGGACGTCGGCGGTGAGGAGATACTTCACTATCTCGTCGGTCATGTTTGAAGCCCACACGCGTCCCCAAGCAAGGAAGAAGCGCTGCTCGGGCGTGAAGCCGTCCTTTGCTGCCAGCGGGTGCTCCTTCATGGAGTTCTGCAAGGCACGGAAGGCAATGTTCAGTCCGCCGTTGTCGCCAATGTTCTCGCCGAGGGTCTGCTGACCGTTGACCTTGACGCCTGGCAGGACATCGAACGAAGAGAACCAGTCGGCAAGCACCTTCGTGCGTGCGTCGAAGTTTTTCTTGTCCTGTGCCGTCCACCAATTGCGCTGGTTTCCGTACTTGTCGAACTGTGAGCCCTGGTCGTCGAAGCCGTGGCTCATCTCATGGCCAATCACACCGCCGATGGCACCGTAGTTGACTGCATCGTCAGCGTCAGGATCGAAGAATGGCGGCTGCAGAATGGCTGCAGGGAAGCAGATCTCGTTTGTCGACGGGTCATAGTAGGCGTTGATGGTCTGCGGTGTCATCTGCCACACCGACTTGTCCACCTTTTTGTTTACATGCTTGGCGATATAGTCGTCGGTGGCCCAACGGGAGATGTTGCACAGGTTCTCGTAGAGCGAGAGACTGTCGTTGACCTGCAGGCCGTCGTAGCTCTTCCACTTGTCGGGATAGCCAATCTTGACGATGAAGTTGGACAGTTTGTCCTTTGCCTGAGCCTTGGTGTCAGCTCCCATCCATGTGGCCTCGTCGATGCGCTGTGCAAGGGCTGTCTGGAGGTTGCTCACAAGTTCGAGCATGCGTTTCTTGCTCGACTCGGGGAAATACTTCTCCACATACATCTTGCCAATGGCCTCTCCCAGCCTGCCGCTCACCATGGAAACGGCGCGCTTCCATCGCGGCTGGTCTTGCCTTGAGCCGACCATCGCTTTGCGGAGCTCAAATGCAGTAGCGCGGAAGTCGTCGCTCAGCACACTTGCAGCACCGCTGATGACCTTTGCCTCGGCATAGGTCTTGAGGTCGTCGAGAGACGTGTCGGCGAGAATCTTCTCGACCGCATGTATAGGCTCGGGCTGGGCTACATCGACATAATCGAAAGCCGGGAAGCCTGAGGCGAGGAACACGTTGCCCCAGTCGATGCCGGGGAAGTCGCAAACGAGCTGCGTATACGACATCTTGTGGTAGTTGCCTTCAATGTCGCGCTGCTTCACCTTGTCGTAGCTTGCCTTAGCAATCTCGGTCTCGATGGCTATGACAGCCTGCATCTTCTTCTCGGCAGTGGCCTCGTCGGCACCTGTCAGGGCGAACAGCTTCTTCAGATATTGCTTGTATGCCTCCAGCACACGCTTGTTCTGGGCGTCGTCGGAGAGATAATAGTCGCGCTCGCCAAGGCCCAGTCCGCCCTGGCCAATAGCGACAAGGTTCCACTCAGAGTCTTTCTGGTCAGCCCCGGCACCTATGCCGAACATCATGGTCGACTCGCCGCAGCGGTCGAGTTGTGCGCAAACCAATTGGTATTCCTTGCGGTTCTTTATAGCCGCAATCTTGTTGAGTGTCGGCTTGATGGGCGCCCAGCCTTCACGGTTCAGGCGCACGGAGTCCATCAGGAGATTGTAGAGCGAGCCTATCTTCTGCCCCAGCGTGCCTTGCTCTTGTGGCTTTGAGGCATAACCAAGAATGATTTCCTTGATGCGCTTCTGGCTCAGCTCCTGCAAGTCGATGAAGGCTCCGTTCTGCACATGCTCGGCATCGAGAGGGTGCGACTTCAGCCAGCCGCCCGCAGCGTAATGGAAAAAGTCGTCGCCCGGCTTCACCGATGTGTCGAGGTTCTTCTGGTCAATGCCCGAAGAAAGGTTGCCCTGTGCAAACGCGCCCGTAGCACACAGCAAGAGTCCGAAAAGAAAAGTCTTTTTCTTCATTTTATTTTTTTTATTAAAAAAACGACACAAACCCCATCGTGCACACTTGCCATGTTGCCCGATTTGATTTGTGTCGTCTATGTATATAATAGTCTACTTCACGTTGCCCACCTTGATGAGGTACTCGGCAATCTGTACGGCGTTGAGTGCCGCACCCTTACGGATCTGGTCGCCTGTGAGCCACAGCGTGCAGCCGTTGTCGTCGGCCAGGTCCTTGCGCACACGTCCCACGTAAACGTCGTCCTTACCAGCGCTCTCCAACGGCATCGGGTAGACATACTGGTCGTCGGGATTCTGGACGAGTGTCACGCCCGGTGCGCTCTTCAACGCCTCCTGGATGTCCTTTATCTCCAAAGGCTTCTCTGTCTCAAACCATACGCTCTCCGAATGGGAACGGAGGGACGACACGCGGACGCAGGTGGCAGAAGTGCGGACGTCGGAGTGCATAATCTTCCGCGTCTCGTTGAACATCTTCATTTCCTCCTTGGTATAGTCGTTTGGCGTCATCTTGTCGATTTGCGGAATGACATTGTAAGCCAACTGATGGGGGAACTTCTCGATGGTGCTGACGTGTCCCGTCTCCAGCATCTCCTTGTATTGCTGCTCCAGCTCCTTCATTGCAGCCGCTCCGGCACCAGACGCGCTCTGGTAAGAAGAGATGTGGATTTTCTTTATGTGGCTGAGCTTGTCGATCGGGTTCAGCACCACAACCATCATTATGGTGGTGCAGTTTGGGTTGGCGATGATTCCCTTAGGGCGGTCCAGGGCGTCCTCGGGGTTGATCTCAGGCACCACGAGCGGCACTTGCGGATCCATGCGCCACTGCGAGCTGTTGTCGATCATCACGGCACCATATTTGGTTATGGTCTCGGCATACTCAGCCGACGTTCCGCCACCGGCAGAGACAAAGGCGATGTCCACGTCCTTGAAGTCATCGTTGTGTTGCAGCTCCTTCACGGTATAATCCTTGCCGCGGAAGGTGTATTGTCTGCCTGCACTGCGCTTCGACCCGAAAAGCAGGAGATCATCGATGGGAAACTCTCTCTCCGCAAGTATGCGCAGAAACTCTTGTCCTACGGCGCCACTTGCACCTACAATAGCTACTCTCATAATTATAATATTTGAAACCTTAGGGGCAAAATTACAACAAATATGCGAAAATATAAGTAACTTTGCCACTAAAATAGGAAACAAAGATAACAAATGGCAACTTTTGCCTCATATTTCCCCATCACTGACCCCACGCTGGTATTCTTCGTGGTGCTCATGATCATTCTTCTTGCCCCTGTCATCATGGGCAAGCTGCGCATTCCACACCTCATCGGCATGGTCCTTGCCGGTGTGGCAGTAGGCAAGTATGGTCTCAACATCCTTGTGAGAGACTCCAGCTTTGAGCTCTTCGGCAGGGTGGGACTCTACTACATCATGTTCCTCGCCTCTCTGGAAATGGACATGGAAGACCTGCGCAAGAACAAGTGGCGGACTCTGATCTTCGGCTTGCTCACTTTCGGCTGTCCTTTCTTCCTGACATGGCTGATGGGCATCAATATCCTCGGCTACACGTCTATCGCCGCCTTGCTGCTGGCTTGCGTCATGGCGTCGAACACGCTTGTCTCCTACCCCATCGTCTCACGCTACGGCATCCAACAGCAGAAGAGCGTCACACTGTCGGTAGGCTCTACGATGGTGAGCCTCTTCATTGCCCTTGTAGTGCTCGCAGCATTAGTGGCCTCCAACGAGGGCAAGAGCGACGTGCTGTTCTGGCTGTGGTTCGTAGGCAAGCTCGCCATATACGTGGTGGGTATACTCCTTACCGTTCCCTATATCACGAGATGGTTTCTCCGCCGCTACAGCGACGCCGTGATGCAGTTCATATTTGTCATGGCCATACTCTTTCTCTGCGCCGCATTGTCGGAGCTTGTGGGGCTGGAAGGCATCTTCGGCGCGTTCTTTGCCGGACTGGTGATGAACCGCTACATTCCGCAGCTCTCACCCTTGATGAACCGCATCGAGTTCATAGGCAACGCCCTCTTCATACCCTATTTCCTCATTGGCGTGGGCATGCTCATCAACGTGCGCCTTCTCTTCCAGGGCGGCAACATCCTTTTCGTGGTGGCCTGCATAGTGATATTCGGCACATTGGGCAAGGCTATCGCCGCTTATGTGGCGGCCTTCTTCTTCCGCCTGCCCACATTGTCGGGCCACATGATGTTCGGTCTGACTTCCGCCCACGCCGCCGGAGCCATTGCCATGGTAATGGTGGGCATGAACATGACCACTGCCAACGGCAAGCCTCTCATTGACGAGGTAATGCTCAACGGCATCGTCATAATGATTCTCTTCACTTGCATAATCTCTTCCATAATAACGGAATGGGCTTCTAAAAAGACCGTACTGAGAGAGCGCGAACTGCCGTCGGAAGACGTGCCCGACGACGATGAGCGCATACTCGTGCCTGTGAAATATAAGGAGTATGCCAACCGACTGGTCAACCTGGCAATGATGGCGCGCAACCAGAAGCTCAACCGGTCGTTGGTAGCCATCAACGTGGTATACGACGACTCCAACATGCGACGAAACCAGAAAGAGGGTCAGCATCTGCTTGAACAGATACAGCAGTATGCTGCGGGATCAGACGTAAAGGTCGACACGCAGGTAAGGATTGCCGCCAACATAGCCAACGGCATCAAGCATGCCTTCAAGGAGTTCCAAGCCTCCGAAATCCTGATCGGCATGCACATGCACGACCTTGAGACCACGGCTTTCTGGGGACAGTTCCACCGAAGCCTTTTCAACGGCGTGAACCGGCAAATCATCATGGCCCGCCTTTACCATCCCCTCGCCACGCTAAGGCGCATCGTTGTCGCCGTGCCTTCACGCGCGCAATATGAGCCAGGGTTCTTCCGCTGGATGGAACGGTTGTCGCGCATAGCCGAGAACCTCGAATGCCGCATACAGTTTCATGGCAGGAACGACACCCTGCAGATGATTAACCAATTCATCACAAACCGCCACCCGAACCTCCGCGCATCATGCGTGGAGATGGAGCACTGGAACGAGCTGCCCCGACTCGCCTCGACAATAGCCGACGACAATCTCTTCGTGGTGGTGACGGCGCGCCAGGGCACGGTGTCGTTCAAGTCGGCAATGGAGCGGCTGCCGGAGGAACTGACACGATGGTTCAAGGGGAAAAACCTCATGATTGTATTCCCCGACCAGTATGGCGACGACAAGCAGACCATGACATTCGCACAGTCGCAGCACACGGAGGAGACTTCGGCCTACGACGCTATGGCAAAATGGCTGCACAGTCTGGTTAAACGTATAGGTTCAAAAATATCAGCTAACAATGATAGACATTAAAGGAATAACCAAATCGTTTGGTAAACTACAGGTTCTCAAAGGCATTGACCTGCATATAGACAAGGGCGAGGTGGTAAGCATCGTTGGCCCGTCAGGAGCCGGCAAGACCACGCTCCTCCAGATTATAGGCACTCTCGACAAGCCCGATGGCGGCACGGTGGTGGTAGACGGTGTCGACGTGGGCGGCCTGTCGGCCAAGAAGCTTGCCGACTTCCGCAACCAACACGTCGGATTCGTGTTCCAGTTTCACCAGCTGCTGCCTGAGTTTACGGCATTGGAGAACGTCATGATTCCTGCATTCATCGCCGGCAAGGGCCAGAGAGAGGCTCGCAAGCGTGCCGAAGAGCTGCTCGAGTTCATGGGGCTCAGCGAAAGGGCAGGACACAAGCCCAACGAGTTGTCGGGCGGTGAGAAGCAGCGTGTAGCCGTGGCACGCGCGCTTGTAAACAACCCTGCCGTGGTGCTGGCTGATGAGCCGTCGGGCAGTCTCGACTCAAAGAACAAGTCGGAACTTCACAAGCTCTTCTTTGACCTCAGAGACAAGTTTGGTCAGACTTTTGTCATCGTAACCCACGACGAGGGGCTAGCCCAGCTGACCGACCGCACAATACACATGAAAGACGGACTACTGGAAGCCTTTGTTCAAGCGCCAACCACACAAGCCAATGACCAACCTTCCTCAGAGGGAGAAAACATACCAGAAACAATATGAGCAAACACGCCGCTACACCCTCCCCTATTGGGGAGGGATGGGGAGAGGCTTGTATGCCTAAGGGAACCTTTCTCGTAGCCCTCAGCGGAGGTCCTGACAGCGTGGCTTTGCTGCGCATACTTATCGACAAAGGCCATAAGGTAGAAGCTGCCCACTGCAATTTCCACTTGCGCGGTGAGGAAAGCAACCGCGACGAGGCTTTCTGCAAGGATCTTTGCGAGAAATTGGGGGTAAAACTGCACATTGCGCATTTCGACACCAAGGAATTTGCCAAGCTACGGGGCATCTCCATCGAAATGGCTGCAAGAGACTTGCGCTATCGCTGGTTCTCACAACTTGCACACGACACCAATGCCGCCGGGGTATGCATAGCCCACCACAGCGACGACCAAGTGGAGACCATACTCCTCAACTTGCTTCGCGGCACAGGACTTAAAGGACTGCTCGGAATGAGACGCCAGAATGGTATTTTCCTGCGTCCGTTGCTGAATATGTCAAGAAAGGACGTACTCGAATACCTCAAACGTATAGGACAAGACTACGTCACCGACAGCACAAACCTCGAAGACGACGTTCAGCGCAACAAGCTACGGCTCGATGTCATACCAATGCTGGAAGCAGTGACACCCGCATCAAAACAAAACATCCTGCGCATGGCCGACAACCTTAGCGACATAGAGAAGGTGGTGGAACAAAGCCTTAACGAGGCATTGGAGAACAGCAAGGCAAACTGTAAACTTGGCGAAGCCTATTCCTTGAAAACAATCAGAAGCTACGTCAGCCCACGACTGCTCCTTTGGAACATTGTCTCTCCCCTTGGCTTCAATCGCGCACAAACTGAAGAAATACTCTCGTCAACACAAAATGGAAAGACATGGACGACAAAGGACTATGTAGCCGTGACAAGCAACGACAAGCTGTTCATTTATTCAAGTAAGGTTTGGAACAAGCCGTTGCCTACGTTGCGCATTCCGGAAGAGGGCCTGTATGTCATTGGAGAACAAGAATTGCGTTTTTCCACAGAAGAGGCTTCCGACAGCTCACAACCATCTAAAGACAGCCTTGTTGCTACGTTAGACGCCGATGGCATTGCCTTTCCCTTGACTTTCAGACCGGCAAATGAAGGCGACCGACTCTCGCCTTACGGCATGAAAGGTTCAAAACTTGTTGCAGACTATCTGAAAGACAAGAAGGCCGAGCCGATAGAGCGGCACAGGCAAATGGTGGTAACAACCGTCACAAACGACATTATATGGCTTGTGGGACGAACAATAGACGACAGAATGAAGATTGGGAAAAACACTAAAAGGATAATGACCATAAGGCTTGGGAACAGACAAGCCTGAAAAAGATACAAACAGGTAAAAATACAGTCAAACTGCTGCATAATCCCCCCCACTTCTCTCTATCATTTACGAATAGCAGAACTTTCAAAAAGCTGTGCAATAATTAAAAACACAATACCCCCGGCTTGCGATGGCAAACCGGGGGTCGTTTATGTTTTCCCTGTTAGGGAATGATTGGGCTTATTAAGGCTCAGCAATCATGATAGAGACACGGTTCTTGTCGTTCTCAGCGAATGGCTGAACGCGTGAACCCTTGCTGTCAGAAGTGATACGGCTCTCGGCGATACCCTTATCCTTGAGGGCCTTCACCACTGTAGCTGCACGCTGTGCTGCAAGACGATCATTAATCTTGTTGTTACCAGTGCCGGCGTCAGCGTAACCAGTTACAGTCACCTTAGCCTCTGGGTGCTCGTTCATGTAAGCCACGATATCGTCAACCTTTGGCTGCTCCTGTGCTGTAACGGCAGTCTTGTTGATTGTGAAGAATACGTCGCGGCGGATAGGCTCAACCTTCACAGGAGCTGGAGCAGGAGCTGGTGTAGGCTCAACATACTGCTGTGGCTCTGGTTCTGGAGCTGGCTCTGGTTCTGGAGCCTTCTTGGTGTAGCTCTTGCCGAGGTTGATGCGCAGACCTGCGAGGGCATTGAAATACCAGTCGGGGTTGCCAGCCTTCTTTGAGTTGTACTTGTCGGTCAAGACGTTGGCGTTGCCTTCGAGCATGATGCTGACAGCCTTGCTTACGCGGAAGTTCAGCTCAATACCGCCACGGCCTACAGGACGCACCTTTGTGCCTTCCCAGATATAACGCATCTGATAGTCCTTAGCCAAAGAGTTAGCCTCGTCGTTGTCGAAAGCGATGTTAGCACCGCCACCGATGAAAGCGCTGAGGTTGAACACACGGTTAGGATTCCAACCGCAGATAGCGTTGCTGAGGTTGAAGATGAAGTCGATGCCAGGAGCAACATACTTCCACTTATAAGTGACGTTGGCAGGAGCGACATTGCCAGTCTCCGTCACGCCATTGTAGCCACCCTTGCTCTGCCAAGCGTTTACAGCTACGCGGGCGCCGAACCAAGGATTGAACTGATAGCCGATACCGAGCTGAACGTTAGGTGAGATAAGATCACCGAACTTAGCCTCACCGAGTGTGTACTGAGCACCACCCTGCAAGTCGAGGAATGCGTGCTTCTTGAATGTGTACTCATTGCCCTCCTTATCTGTATAAGTGGCCTGAGCCTTGGCAACTGAAGATCCGCCAAGGACCAACGCTGCAATCAATAAAGTCTTAATGCACTTCATAAAGCGATTAATTTAGTTAATATTCTTTTATTTATTTCTCTCAAATATAAAAGTCACACTATTCGTTTGCAAAGTTAGCAAATAATTTAATAGCTGACCGTTTTTTTACAGTTTTTTTTCTAAAATCTTAGAATTCGGCATTCTTCGGCGTACGTGGGAATGGTATGACGTCGCGAATGTTCTGCATTCCTGTAACGAAGAGAATAAGTCTCTCGAATCCTAGGCCGAATCCGGCGTGAGGGCAAGAACCGTACTTACGGGTGTCGAGATACCAGCTGTAGGTTTCTTCCTTCATGCCACGGTTGGCGATTTCGTCTGTAAGTTTCTTATAGTCCTCCTCACGTACGGAGCCACCGATGATTTCGCCAATACGCGGGAAGAGCACGTCGGTGCCCTGCATGGTCTTGCCATCGGGATTCTTCTTCATGTAGAATGCCTTTATCTCTGACGGGTAGTCGGTCATGATGACAGGGCGCTTGAAATGCTCCTCCACGAGATAACGCTCGTGCTCTGAAGCGAGATCCATGCCCCAGCCTGTGATTGGGAACTCAAACTTATGACCATCCTTTGCGGCCTGCTGAAGGATATTGATACCTTCTGTATAAGGCAAGCGCACGAAATCTTCCTTGACAACATTCTCCAATGTCTGTATCAAGGTCTTGTCTATCATCTTATTGAGGAACTCAAGGTCATCGCGGCAATTGTCAAGTGCCCAACGAACGCAATACTTGATGAAGTCTTCCTCAAGGTCCATCAGCTCGGCCTTGTCCATGAATGCAACCTCCGGCTCAATCATCCAGAACTCAGCGAGGTGACGTGGGGTGTTGCTATTCTCGGCGCGGAATGTCGGACCAAAGGTATAGATAGCGCCAAGAGCCGTAGCTCCAAGCTCTCCCTCAAGCTGTCCGGAGACAGTGAGGTTGCACTTCTTTCCAAAGAAATCCTTGTCGTATTCCACAGTGCCGCCCTTTGCCACACGGTCGAGGTCGAGCGTGGTCACCTGGAACATCTCACCAGCACCCTCACAGTCGCTGGAGGTAATCAGCGGTGTGTTGAAATAATAGAATCCGTGCTCGTGGAAATATTGATGGATGGCGATAGCCATGTTGTGGCGAATACGGAACACGGCACCGAACGTATTGGTACGCAGACGCATGTGTGCATACTGGCGCATGTATTCAAACGACTGTCCCTTCTTCTGCATGGGATAATCGGACGGGCAGAGACCATAGACCTCAATGTCGGAAGCCTGCACTTCCACAGTCTGGCCCTTGCCTTGGCTCTCAACGAGGATGCCGGTGGCACGGATACAAGCGCCGGTAGTAATACTCTTCAGCATCTCGGCATCGAACTTGTCGGGAGCCACAACCACTTGGATGTTCTTTATTGTAGAGCCGTCGTTCAAGGCAATGAAGTCTACTGCCTTGCTGCTTCTGTGGGAGCGCACCCAACCCTTAACAGTAATTTCCTTGTTATAATCGGTGCTCTTCAGAGCATCAATGACTTTTGTTCTCATATTATTAAAAGCCTCTCCAAGCCCACTTGGCGGCGAAACATCGTGTTCACGAATCCGCCAAATCGGCTTAGAGGGGAACTTAATTAATGGTTTACCTTGTGTTGTTTATATCTGTCGTTTACATCGGCATATTGCCAATGCAACCTTATTCGAACATTCCGCTGCGGAGCATGTCAACCTCTTTCTCCGAGAGGAAACGCCAATCACCACGACGGAGATTCTTCTTTGTGAGGCCTGCAAACTGCACACGGTCGAGCTTGACTACACGGTAGGCAAGCGACTCGAATATACGGCGCACAATACGGTTGCGGCCGCTGTGTATCTCTATACCCACCTGTGAGTGGTCGCGCTCGTCGGCATACTCGATAGCATCAGCATGCACCTCACCATCCTCAAGTTCTATGCCATCAGCTATTTTCTGGAGGTCCTCCGTGGTAACGTTCTTGTCGAGGAAGACGTGATACACCTTCTTCTTAAGGAACTTAGGATGTGTCAGCTTGGAAGCCAACTCGCCATCATTGGTAAGCAGGAGTACACCAGTGGTGTTGCGGTCAAGACGACCTACAGGATAAATGCGCTCTGGACAAGCATCCTTAACGAGATCCATCACAGTCTTGCGCTGCTGAGGATCATCAGAAGTGGTAACGTAGTCCTTGGGCTTGTTGAGCAGAATATAGACTTTCTTCTCTATTGTCACAGGATTCTCGTTGAACAACACCTCATCGGAACGCTTCACCTTTGTGCCGAGCTCGGTAACGACCTCACCATTCACCTTCACTGCACCATTTGTGATGAACTCGTCAGCCTCACGGCGTGAGCATACACCAGCGTTGGCAAGATATTTGTTCAAGCGTATAGCCTCATCCGGGTCGACATGTGTCTCTTTGTACTCGATGCGCTTCTTCATGCTGTACTTTGCATTGGGGTCATAGCCCTGACGCGGTCCGTTGTTGAAGCCACGATAAGAGTTATTGCCATAGCCGCCCTGCTGACGGTTGTTGTATCCACCCTGGCGGTTATTGTTGTATCCACCCTGACGGTGATTATTGTATCCACCCTGCTGACGATTGCCATAGCCGCCCTGCTGACGCGGCTGGTAACCGCCCTCAGCATTGTAGCGTGGACGCGGCTGATAGTCGCCCTGCTGACGCGGCTGGTAACCGCCTTCAGCGTTGTAGCGTGGACGCGGCTGATAGTCGCCCTGCTGACGCGGCTGATAACCGCCTTCGGCATTGTAGCGTGGACGCGGCTTGTATTCTCCCTGCTGACGTGGCTGGTAACCACCCTCAGCGTTGTAGCGTGGGCGTGGTTTGTATTCGCCCTGCTGACGTGGCTGGTAGCCACCATCAGCATTGTAGCGGGGGCGTGACTGATAACCGCCCTGACGTGGCTGATAGCCACTCTGCTGGCGTGGTTGGTCACCGTCCAAGGCTGCACCAAAGCCCTCGGGACGGAAGCCACCGTCTGCCGGCTTGCCTGAAGACACGCGATTGGCGCCATACTGTGGGCGCGACACTGCCGAATGAATGCGTGGACGCTGAGTGCGACCAGTTCCAGGATTAAAATCTCTCTGATTCTGATGTCCGTTTACGTGTGAATACCCCTCACGGGCATCTTTCTGCGGCTCTTGAGCCGCCTGCGTCTTTTCCAGTTCTTCTGACATAGTAGTAACTTACTTAATCCGTGAAGACTATATCACTATAGGCCTTCACAGACATAATACTTTTTAAAACTAAATACCTGTGTAATTATGCGGAGTAATAGCAAGAAGTTCCTGCTTCACTTCCGGCTTGACATTTAAACTATTGACAAAATTGTGAATTGTCTCTTCCGTCATCGCCGTATTTGTACGGGTAAGTTGCTTCAGGGCCTCGTAAGGGTGCGGATAACCCTCGCGACGGAGAATGGTCTGTATTGCCTCTGCCACCACTGCCCATGTGTTGTCAAGGTCAGCAGCGAGTGTCTCCTCGTGGAGGATGAGCTTGCGCAAGCCCTTGAGCGTAGACTGGATGGCGATGACAGAATGTCCGAGAGGCACACCAATGTTGCGCAACACAGTAGAGTCGGTCAAGTCTCTCTGCAGACGGCTGATTGGCAACTTGCTAGCCAGGAATGTCAGCACAGCGTTTGCCATACCGAGGTTGCCCTCACTGTTCTCGTAATCGATGGGGTTGACCTTGTGAGGCATGGCCGAAGAGCCGACCTCACCAGCCTTGATCTTCTGCTTGAAATATTCCATGGAGATGTACATCCAGAAGTCACGGTCGAGGTCGATGATTATGGTGTTGATGCGGCGTATGCCATCGAAAATGGCAGCAAGATAGTCGTAATTGGAAATCTGTGTGGTATACTGCTCGCGCTCCAAGCCGAGCTTCTCGCTCACGAACTTATTGCCGAAGGCGCGCCAGTCGTAGTCAGGATAAGCCACGTGGTGAGCGTTAAAGTTACCCGTAGCACCACCAAACTTAGCGGTTATCTTAGAAGCCTTGAGCGTATTGAGCTGTTCGGTGAGCCTATAGACATAAACCATTATTTCCTTGCCGAGACGCGTTGGAGACGCTGGTTGGCCATGGGTCTTTGCGAGCATAGGCACGTCTTTCCACTCGTCGGCATAAGTCTGGAGCTGGGCAATGAGTTCCTCAACCTGCGGATAGAATACATCCCGGAGCGACTCTTTCAATGCCAATGGCACCGACGTGTTGTTGATATCCTGCGATGTAAGGCCGAAATGGATAAATTCCTTGTAGCTGTCCAAGCCACCAATGGCATCAAACTGCTCCTTGATATAATACTCAACTGCCTTGACATCGTGGTTTGTCACCTTCTCGATGTCCTTAACGCGCTGTGCTCCCTCCTCGTTGAAATTGAGGTACAGGTCACGAAGGCGTGGGAAGAGACTGTGGTCGAACGACTCCAACTGCGGAAGGGGGAGCTCGCAAAGAGTAATGAAATACTCTATCTCCACACGGATGCGATAACGAATGAGTGCGTACTCTGAATAATAACCGGCAAGGGCTTCTGTCTTGCCCCTGTAGCGACCGTCAATAGGCGAGATTGCCGTCAATACATCAAGATTCATTTGACTATTTATTATAATACGTATTACCTGACTGTGTATTCTATGATGACTGGAAATGCAATTTGCAATTCATATGTTTGCAAAATTACAAAATCCTTATGAAACGACCTCAAAAGTAATGATTTTTTAGATATGGTAACATTAATAAAAAAATATCCCGCAGCTAACAGAAAAATCTGTATAACCGCGGGAACCACCCCTGTGGGCGTTGACGGATTCGAACCGCCGACCCTCTGCTTGTAAGGCAGATGCTCTAAACCAACTGAGCTAAACGCCCTTGTTTCTTGTTTGCGAGTGCAAAGGTACGAAGGTTTTCTGGTTCCACCAAACTTTTTCGCAACTTTTTTTTGAAAAAAATCTTCCACAAAAGACATGCCAACGGCAAATGCGTTCTTAACACCTTGATTATCAACCAAGCATCGTTTCTATATCTTTTTGTTTGATAATGCACAATGTGGCACGGCCATTAGGGGTATAGTTGACATTCGAACACTGGAAAAGCCGATTGGTGAGGTCTTCCATCTCTTCGTTTGACAACACCTGACCATAAGGAATTGCGGCAGCAGAGGCAAGTGACGAGGCCATGCTCTCGTGAATCTTGGCCAAAGGAGACTCTGCATCGGTATCCGAAAGCAAATCGTGAAGCAGATTTGCGATATCCATTCCCTCCAAGCCTTCCGGAATGGCGTTTACGCTATAAGACGACGCGCCCAAAGGCGATAGTTCGAAGCCAAACTCAGAGAATACATCCTTCACGGTGGTCAGAGTGACCATCTCTTTGGGCGACAGTTCGACCTGTTGAGGGAACAGCACCTTCTGAGAAGCCATCTTATGAGCTGTCAACCTGCGGAGGTAATCCTCATAAAGTACACGCACGTGGGCACGGTGCTGGTCGACGACCATCAAACCCGACTTCACCGCAGTCATGATATATTTCCCCTTATACTGATAGTGGGCCGGAGCCTTGTCGTCCAGCTCTGGCGCAGTATTCTCCTGAACAGGTCCGGCGAAAAGCGAGTCGGGAACGTTCTGAGCGCCGTCCTGACCAACGAACAACGCAGATGACCCAACACCGCCATCAAAACCTGAAGAGCCAGCACCTCCTGCAAAATCTAACGAACCGACACGACCAGCAAAGTCTGGCGAGCAAGCACTTCCTGCAAAACCCGACGGGTCCGACGCATCCAATTCTACGTTGGATGCGGCATGGGGCTTGGACGCCGTGAACGGATTATAGTGAGGATCAAAGTCTACCTTTGGCATGGCGAAGTCAGCAAACTGACCTTCCGGCTGGAACATTGGTATCTCGGGCTTGCCTTCCACATCGAACTCAATGGCTGAGGCACCGCTGAACGTGCCTACCGCATCGCGCACGGCGGCAAGAAGAATCTGATAGACCGTCTGCTCGTTCTCAAATTTTATCTCCGTCTTTGTAGGATGGATGTTTACGTCAATGTCGTGAGGGTTGATGTCGAAATATATGAAATAAGGCACCTGGTCGCCTTGCGGCACCATGCGCTCATAAACGCTCTGTACCGCCTTGTGAAAATAAGGATGGCGCATATAACGACCGTTGACAAAGAAAAACTGCCTCACGCCTTTCTTCTTTGCCGACTCGGGCTTGCCAACAAATCCCGACAATCCACATACCGAGGTTTCCACGCTCACCGGCAGGAGATCGGCATTGATGCGCTTGCCGAACACTTCCACTATGCGTTGCCTCAACGTGCCGGCGCGCAGGTTATAAAGCTCGGTGCCATTGGAGTGGAGGCTGAAGGCTATGTCGGGATAGACCAAAGCTATGCGCTCAAAAGCCGTGATGACATGATTGAGCTCCGTGGCGTTCGATTTAAGAAACTTCCTGCGTGCGGGGACATTGAAGAAGAGGTTCTCTACCTTGAAGTTGGCACCTTGCTGGCAAGCGCACGGCTCCTGCGAGAGCACCTTTGAACCAGAGAAACAAATGTCGGTACCAAGGGTGTCGTCGGCAGTGCGGGTCTTGAGCTCTACCTGAGACACTGCCACAATGGAAGGCAACGCCTCACCACGGAATCCCATGGTGTGGAGATTGAAAAGGTCTTCAGCCTGACGTATCTTGGAAGTGGCATGACGCTCAAAAGCCAGTCGGGCGTCGGTCTCCGACATTCCCTTGCCATCGTCGATTACTTGTATCAAGGTGCGTCCGGCATCCACCACCGACACGTCAATATGATGCGCACCGGCATCCACAGCGTTCTCAACCAGTTCTTTAATGACACTGGCAGGGCGCTGTATCACCTCGCCAGCAGCAATCTGGTTGGCCACGGAATCGGGCAAGAGCTGGATTACATCAGACATACGTTTACTTTTGAGCTTTATTTGTTGTGGCGTTCTCAGTCAATGGTTTATTGTCGGCCGCCTCTTTTTGTTGTGACGTTTTCGTCTCGCCTCCAGGCAGTTTCTGCAAAGGAGGTGCATGGCGCTCCACCACTTTCAATGATGATCCATTGGGCTTTCCGCGCCATACGAACACATCGTCGGGGCCCGTAGGACGCAAGTCCGCGAACCACTGGAACACGTCGAGCTTGTCTTTGCCGGGCGGTATCTGCGTCATCGGGTAAAGCGTGCCTTGAGCCTTTGGCATCCAGATGCGCTGGAGTTGCCTTGTCGGGGAGATAAACATCCTCATGGTGTCCGACTCCACATAGTTGAGACCAATGAGCACAGAGTCACCCTTGTCGGTCGGATAGAATATGGCGCGCACATTTCCAACGGCATCGCTCCGCCGGATATTACCGCCGTCAAAATAAGCGAAAATCTCCTTCGACGACACCTGACCGTAATGCAAACTGTCCTTCATCTGTTCGATGGAAAGAGCCTGCCCTACGACATGAGCCAACTTGACGGTAGAATCGTTTGTGAATACGAGTATTTTCTCGCCCGTGAGCTGTCTGCCATCGCTCCATGTGATAGGATCCCTATACATCGTCAGGCACGAGTCGCGCGTGTCGTACACAAGCGAGTCGCACATAGCCTGGAAATCAGCACGGAAGGCACGCACATGGTCGTAAGCGTGTATGCAGCGGTAAACGCTGTCGGTATTGATGTTGAAAGTCTCAATGCGCAACGTGTCGCCGTGCATATAGAGCGTGTCTTTCTGCGAGAAGTCGACCACAAGGGCTTTCTTCGTGGCATAGCCCTTACCGGTTTTCTCATTGTAAGCCACCTCGCCAGCCGTCAACTTGTTCTTGTTTTTCGTGTCGACGTAGACCACATTTCCATAACCATGGTTACTGCCAGTAGTGCTGTTATAGAATAATGTGTCGCCAGTGATGGTCTTCTCCTGGTCTACTACCGTTGAGCGACCATAGAGCTGTGCCTTGTCAGTCTTGGTGTTAAAGAAGGCATCGACGGTCTTCACAACCCCGGTCTTGCTGTGAATGACCGACGGCACAGGATGCCCCATTCCGCGGTCAGGAGTGTACATGCCGACAATATGGGCTATCGAGGTTTTGGTATCATAATACAAGGTGTCGGTTGACACACGGTCCTTTTGCGTGTGCAGCTGCACATCATAATAAAACACCGCCTGCCGGGTATTGGTATTATACTCTCCCCAGTCGGAAGAAAGTTTGCTTTTCCCGTCCACGAGTCGTCCGCCCTTGAAGAAATAAGCATTGTCGTACAGACGGTCATAATTGAGACTGTCCGTATATAGCACTTGTCCGCGATGATGCAACACCACGTTCTTCCGCGCTTGCATCATCTGTCCCTCTCCGTCGTACCAAGCGTTGTCGCACGTGAGCGACAAGGTGTCGCCCTGACGGAAACGCACATGGCCGAAGGCACGGAAAGAGTTGGTAGCCTGATAGTAGTAAGCGCTGTCACACAGTAGCGTAGCTCCGCGGTTGATAAAATGCACATGCCCCTTCGCTATCTGAGCGTCGGGGTTAGGACCAAACTGGTCATACTTCAACTCATCGGCGTGCTTGAGGTATACACGCTTGTCTACATCGCGAAGCTCCTTCTGCCTTTTGCGCGAAGGAGTCATTCCGCAAACTACCAGCACCGCAAAAAGGAAGAGTGCCAGCACTCTTCCCCTATTTCTTAAGATTTCACCCATCCCTGGTATTCATATTTCGCTGGCTCGCGATACTGTGGCAACATGCGCACGTAGGTGTGCTTTATCTTGTCTACCACCCAGTCGCGTATGGTCTTCTCGCGCTCCTTGCTGAGCACCACTTCTTTCATCACTTGGAAGTCCTCGGTAATGGTTGCCTTGTGACCTTCCACACGGCTCTTGAGCTTCACCACCGCCGCAACGGTCTTGCCTTTAGAGTTAATCATCTCAAATGGCTTTGAAATAGCGTTCACCTTCAACGTATCGACCACCCTCGCCACCTCTGTCGGCAGGTCCTTCATCTGGAAGCGTGAGGTCATTCCGTTTGCCGTACTGTTTGACATAAGTCCCTCGTTGTTGCGGGTGTCTTTGTCGTCAGAGAGATAAGAGGCTGCCTCCTCAAACGAGAACTTGCCTTCACGTATCTCGTTGGAGATGGAGTCGAGCCTGTGCATGGCACCTTCCACCTCGTCGGGCGACACCTGCGGCTTCAGCAGGATATGGCGGCAGTTTATCTTGTCGCCGCGCTTGTCGATAAGCTGTATGATATGATAGCCGAACTCCGACTCCACAATCTTCGACACCTTCTTGGGATCAGTAAGGTTGAAAGCCACGGCTGCGAAGTTAGGATCGAGAACGCCGCGGCCTGTGTAACCCAACTCACCGCCCTGGCGGGCTGAGCCCGGATCCTCCGAATAGAGGCGGGCGAGAGTAGAGAACGTGGTCTCACCCTTGTTGACGCGGTCTGTGAAGTTGCGCAACTGATCCTTGACCCTGTTTATCTCGCTCTGCTTGATGCGTGGTGCACCGACAAGGATCTCCACTTCCACCTCAGTCGGGACAAAAGGAATACTGTCCTCAGGAAGATTGCGGAAATAGGAGCGTACGTCGGCCGGAGTGACCTTGACATCCTTCACCAAGCTCTCCTTCATCTTCTGAATAAGCTGCTGGTCGCGGAACTGGTCGTGCAGCGAAGAGCGCATATCGCTTATGCTCTGCTTGCGGTATTCCTCCAGCTTCTCCTTTGAGCCGGCCATCTCAACCCATCGGTTGATTTGCTGGTTCACGCCCGTAGACACCTCCGACTCGGTGACTTCGATAGAGTCTATCTCAGCTTGGTGCAGGAAAAGTTTCTGCACGGCAATCTGTTCGGGGATGGAGAAGTCGGGGTCGCTGCCGAAGCTGATTCCCTCGGCAAGGCCCTGCATACGCATCTCCTCTACGTCCGATTTAAGTATAGGCTCATCGCCCACAACCCAGATCACCTCATCGATGACCGCCTGTTGCGGAACGACAACCTCTACCGCCTTGGCGGTGTCGGTCGAGACTTCAGACGAGTCGTCGCCCATGACAACAGGCGACGACACCCTTCCTGACGGCACAGCCATTGCCCCTATTGTAGCAATGGCCGCCATAGCTGATAAAAGTGTGTTTCTTATTTTCATGCTTTATTCTTCGCCCGGACGCGAATAGTTAGGCGCTTCCGAGGTTATGGTGATGTCGTGTGGATGGCTCTCCATGACACCTGCGTTCGTGATGCGAGTGAACTTGGCGTTGTGCAGCTCGTCGATGGTGTGCGCACCACAATAGCCCATGCCCGAGCGCAAGCCACCAGTCAACTGATAGAGAACCTCCTGGACAGTGCCCTTGTAAGGCACGCGGCCTGCGATGCCCTCCGGCACCAGCTTCTTCACGTCGGTTGTGTCGCTCTGGAAATAGCGGTCCTTCGAACCGTTCTTCTGGCCCATGGCCTCCATCGAACCCATTCCACGATATGTCTTGAACTTACGTCCGTTGTAGATGATTGTTGCGCCTGGGCTTTCCTCTGTGCCGGCTACCAGCGAACCTATCATGCAGCAGTTGCCGCCTGCGGCGAGAGCCTTCACGATATCGCCAGAGTAGCGCAAGCCACCGTCAGCGATAAGAGGCACATCGGTATCCTTCAATGCGCTGAACACGTCGTACACGGCTGAGAGCTGTGGCACGCCGACACCAGCCACCACACGTGTGGTGCAGATAGAACCCGGACCGATACCTACCTTCACACCGTCGGCACCGTTGTCGTACAGATACTTGGCAGCTGCGCCAGTGGCAACGTTACCCACAACCACATCGAGGTTGGGGAATGCGCTCTTCACCTCGTGGAGCTTGCCTACCACGCCAGCCGAATGGCCATGGGCGGTGTCGATTACGATGGCATCCACGCCAGCATCGACAAGAGCCTGTGCACGCTCCAAGGTATCGACTGTCACACCTACACCGGCTGCCACACGAAGGCGGCCTTTCTCGTCCTTGCAGGCGTTTGGCTTGTTCTTGGCCTTGGTGATGTCCTTGTATGTTATCAAACCTATGAGGTGGTTCTCGCTGTCAACAACGGGCAGCTTCTCGATCTTGTTCTCCTGCAGTATCTGTGCTGCATTGGAGAGGTCGGTCTGCTGGTGAGTGGTAACAAGGTTTTCCTTTGTCATCACATCGTCAACGAGGCGGTCCATGTGGCGCTCAAAACGCAAGTCACGGTTGGTGACGATACCCACGAGATGATTCTCGCCGTCCACCACAGGGATACCACCGATGTGGTACTCGGCCATCATTCTGAGAGCGTCTTGCACGGTCTTTCCGCGACGGATGGTCACAGGATCATAAATCATGCCGTTCTCGGCACGCTTGACGATAGCCACCTGGCGAGCCTGCTCGTCGATAGACATATTCTTATGGATTACGCCAATACCACCCTCACGAGCAATGGCAATAGCCATCGACGATTCTGTGACAGTGTCCATAGCAGCCGTCACAAACGGGATGTTAAGCTGAATGTGCCTGGAGAAGCGAGCCTGAAGGCTTACTTGTTTTGGCAATACATTGGAATAAGCAGGAATAAGGAGGACGTCGTCAAAAGTAAGACCGTCCATGACAATTTTATCTGCAACAAATGATGACATAGATAGTGACCTTATAAATTTATTGCATGCAAAATTAGCAATAATTCGGCAATATCTATCAAATAATTACTATAAAAAGCGTTAAGAGGCCGCCTAAGGTAGCCGCTTAACGCTTATATTATAATATGTGTAATAATCTGCCGGAAAAATCGTATTTTCTTCCTGATCAGTTGCCCGCGTCGGAGAGGAACTTGACGAGCACAAGGCGTGCCTTCTCTTCTGCTGTAAGTCCCTCGTCGTCATCATAGATGTCTACGGTATCAATGGCGGTGTCGATGTCGTCGGTATCTGAATGTCGGAAGTAGTCGAGTATGTCCTGCATCTCGTCTTGGTCGAACACTTCCTCATCGGTAAGATAATAGTCGATGTTGACCTTCGTGCCGCTGTTCACTATCGACTCGATGTCGTCGAGCAGATCGTCGAAATCGAGCCCCTGGGTATCGGCAATGTCGTCCAAGGCTATGCGGCGGTCTATCATCTCTATTATTTTGAGCTTGCGTTTCGACTTGTTTGGCAAGGTGATGACCCTCATGATGTCGGAGCGTTCAATGTCGTTCTCCTCGCAATACTTCTTTATGAACTCAATGAATGGTTTTCCGAACTTGCGCGCCTTGCCCTGCCCCACGCCCTGTATCTGCTGCAGTTCCTCCATGGTCTGGGGGAACGTTGTTGCCATCTGCGTGAGCGAGATGTCCTGGAAGATGACATACGGCGGCAGATTGTGCTTCTTTGCCACATCATGGCGCAAACCTTTGAGTTGCTGGTACAAGGGGAGGTCGAGCGCAGAGGTGCCGCCTTCGCCGCCGTCTTCGCTGTCCACGAACTCGCGGTCCGGCACAACCGAGAAGGAGCTTGGTTCATTAAGCCATTCTTTTCCGAGAGACGTAATCTTCAGAAGTCCGTAGTGCTCAATGTCTTTCCTTATATATCCGGCTATCATGCCCTGGCGGATGACAGGGTTCCAGATGGTGGTTATGTCGTTGTTAATCTCCTTTCCGTTGCCAAACTCGGGCAATTTGTCGTTGCCGTCTCTGACAATGTGGTCGGTAGCGCGGCCGCGCACAAAGTCGACGACATAATTCTGTTCATACTGTCCCTTGAGCGCCTTGATAGCCGAAAGCACACATTCCAGGGCGTCGGTTGCCTCGATGAATTTCTTCGGGTGCTTGCAGTTGTCGCAGTTGCCACAATTGTCTTTTGAGTATGCCTCGCCAAAATAGTTGAGCAATACCTTTCTGCGGCACACCGATGTCTCGGCGTAGGCTTTAGTCTCGTCAAGGAGCTGACGGCCTATCTCTTTCTCCATCTCGCTCTTGGTGTCCATAAACTTGCTGAGCTTCTTCAGGTCTTTAGGAGAATAGAATGCCAGACACATGCCCTCACCACCGTCACGTCCTGCGCGGCCGGTCTCCTGGTAGTAGCCCTCCAGGCTCTTGGGTATATCGTAGTGAATGACAAAACGCACATCAGGCTTGTCGATACCCATTCCGAAGGCTATCGTCGCCACTATAATGTCGATGTTCTCCTTCAGGAAGTCGTCTTGGGTCTTGGCCCGGACCTCATTGTCCAGGCCAGCATGGTAAGGTGCCGCACGGAACCCGTTGAGTGTCAGCTTCTTTGCAAGTTCCTCCACCTTCTTACGCGACAGGCAATAGATTATTCCGCTCTTGCCCTCGTGCATCTTTATGAACTTTATGATCTGGCTGTCGGTATCCTCGTCGCTCAGTTTCTGCCTCACCTCATAATAAAGGTTCTGGCGGTTGAAGGAGCTCTTGAATTCCATGGCCTCGGGCATGCCGAGGTTGGTCTTTATGTCAATCCTCACCTTGTCGGTGGCTGTAGCCGTGAGAGCTATCACAGGTATATGGGCCACATTGCGCGCTGTGGCAATTTTCTCCAAGGTGGGTTTGATGTTGCGGTATTCGGGACGGAAGTCGTGTCCCCACTCCGAGATACAGTGGGCCTCGTCCACAGCTATGAAAGAGATCTTGAACGACTGAAAGAAAGGCAGGTTGTCCTCCTTGTTGAGCGACTCGGGAGCCACATAGAGCAGCTTTGTCTTGCCGCTCTTCACGTCGCTCTCCACACGGTTTATTGCCGCGCGGTTGAGCGAGGAGTTGAGGTAGTGGGCAACCGAGTCGTCCTCGCTGTAGCCGTTGATGACATCCACTTGGTTCTTCATCAGGGCGATAAGTGGAGACACCACGATGGCAGTGCCCTCCATGAGCAGCGACGGCAACTGGTAGCAGAGGCTCTTGCCTCCTCCGGTGGGCATGAGCACAAACGTATCATTGCCCTCCAAGAGGTTGGTTATTATGGCTTCCTGGTCGCCCTTGAAGGCATCGAAGCCAAAATGTTTTTTCAGCGCTTCTGTAAGATCAAATTTCATACATTCACATATTAGGGATGGTCATAGGCATCATGCAGACGCCAACTTCTGCAAGTGGGCCTTGTCGAGCTGTTTTTGTGCATAATCGAGCGTCACGTTGAACGTCTTCACGCACTTCGACGGCACCTCATACATGGCATCCATGATGATGGCCTCGACGATGGAGCGCAGTCCACGGGCACCGAGTTTATATTCAAGCGCCTTGTCCACGATAAAATCAAGGCTTTCGTCATCAAACGTCAGCGTGATGCCGTCCATGGCGAAGAGCTTTGTATACTGCTTCACGATAGAGTTTTTCGGCTCCACGAGTATGCGGCGCAACGCCTCCTTGTCGAGAGGGTTGAGATAGGTGAGAGTCGGCAGACGGCCGATAAGCTCAGGTATAAGGCCGAACGACTTGAGGTCCTGCGGCACGATATACTTCATGAGGTCTTTCTTGTCCACGTTGCGGGTGTTCTGCACGGAGTTGTAGCCCACCACGTGGGTATTGAGGCGCTGAGCTATCTTGCGTTCTATGCCGTCGAAGGCACCGCCGCAGATGAACAATATGTTTTTGGTGTCAACATGGATGTAGTCCTGGTCGGGGTGTTTGCGTCCGCCCTTTGGCGGCACGTTAACCATGGTTCCCTCAAGGAGCTTGAGCATAGACTGCTGCACGCCCTCGCCGCTCACGTCGCGCGTGATCGACGGGTTGTCGGCCTTGCGGGCAATCTTGTCGATCTCGTCGATGAAGACGATGCCACGCTCTGCAGCTGCCACGTTATAGTCGGCAACCTGCAGCAGACGCGACAGGATGCTCTCCACGTCCTCGCCCACGTATCCGGCTTCGGTGAACACGGTGGCGTCTACAATGGTGAAAGGCACATCGAGGAGACGTGCTATGGTACGTGCCAAGAGAGTCTTGCCCGTACCGGTGGAACCCACCATGATGATGTTGCTCTTCTCTATCTCTACGCCGTCGTCGGTCGCCGGCTGCTGAAGTCGCTTGTAGTGGTTGTAAACCGCCACCGAGAGATAGCGCTTGGCCTCTTCCTGACCAATGACATACTCGTCAAGATATTCTTTTATCTCTACTGGCTTGGGCACATTCTTTTTGGGCTGATAGGGCTCTTTATCATGCTGTCCGTTGCCCATGACGCCAGACTGCTCCACAATCTGGTAAGCCTGCTTGGCGCAATCCTCGCAAATAAAGCCATTGATGCCCGTGATAAGGAGCTTTACCTGATCCTCTCCACGGCCACAAAAGCTGCAAGTCTTCTTTTTCATTTATTTCTTCTTCAATACCTCGTCAATCATTCCATACTCTTTCGCCTCTTCCGCAGTCATCCAGTAGTTGCGGTCGGAATCTTTGTACACCTTGTCGTAAGGCTGGTGCGAGTGCTCTGATATAATGGTGTAGAGTTCTTTCTTGAACTTAAGAATCTCCTTTGCCTCAATCTCAATGTCGGAAGCCTGGCCCTGCACACCGCCAAGAGGCTGGTGAATCATCACACGGCTGTGGGGCAGAGCAAAGCGCTTGCCTTCCTGACCCGACACAAGAAGCACAGCGGCCATAGATGCGGCCATGCCTGTACAGATGGTAGACACGTCGGACGTGATGAACTGCATGGTGTCGTAGATGCCGAGACCTGCGGTCACTGATCCGCCGGGAGAGTTGAGATAGATGGAGATGTCTTTTCCGTTGTCCACGGAGTCGAGATATAGCAACTGAGCCTGGAGGGTGTTGGCGGTGTAATCGTCTATCTGGGTGCCGAGGAAGATGATGCGGTCCATCATGAGACGCGAGAACACATCCATCTGAGTGACATTGAGATGACGCTCCTCAAGGATATACGGATTAAGATACTGCTGCTGTGCCTTCATCACATCATCGAGCACCAAGCCGTTCATTCCAAGCTTTTGTGTAGCGAATTTTCTAAAATCGTTGTTCATGTTTTTGCTTCTTGTTTATATTAACGAACCAAGGGGATTCTCCCCCATAAAAGTTCATTAAAAGCAAACTTCATGCCAAGGTGAACAACCTTGCATATTATTTGCCCAATCTTTCTTTTTACAAAGATAACTATTTCCTTATAAAAAACAAATTAATTCGATAATATTTTTATTTAGAGAACCAAAAAACCTCTTTCATACAACGAAAAACCCCGTACATATATTTTATAACGTGCACGAGGCACATTAATGTTTCTACCCGTTGGCGGCATTAATAACCCTCCAACCTTTCCTCAATACCCTGGGTTCTGCTTGAGCAGCGGGTTCAGGTCGATGCACGTCTTGGGAATGGGGAATACGGTGGTGTAGCCGGAAGATTCGCCTTCGAGCGGCGTGCGAATGTCGTAGGCGGAGGTGTAGCGTGAGAAGCGGATAAGGTCTTGGCGGCGCCAGCCTTCCCATACGAGTTCGAGGAGACGCTCGCGGAGTATATTGTCGAGGGTGCAAGCTACGGAAGGCACGCCAGCGCGCTTTCGCACGGCGTCGAGGCAGGCGCTGCCGTCGCCGCCACCACGAGTGAGGGCCTCGGCCTGCATGAGCAGCACGTCGGCATAACGGAAGAGCACGATGTCGTTGTCGGGCATACGTCCGTCGGAATAGGCAGAGCGGTCGACCTCATATTTCTTCATGCGCGCTCCGGCAGTCTGCTTGTAGGGGCTGGCCGTAAGGTTCTCCTCCACGGCTAAGGGCTGGTATTCGAGTTGGGTGCCATCGTCGAGCATGACGGGAGAGTCGTCTACGAAGACCTTGCCCGCGTAGAAGTTGAGGTCGAAGCGCGGATCCTCGTCGTCGGTGCCATAGCCATAGGCACGCACGGCGGAAACGGTGGCGCAGGTGCCGTTCTCCGACGAGCCGCCGTAGGCTCCGCCGTGGGCATAGTGGCGCGAGCGGAAGAGATAATGGAACTCATTGGTGTATAGCATCTTGTCGAGCGGTATGGTGAAGATATTTTCCGATGACCCCTCGTTGTGCACGGCGAAGTTGGCGGCATAGTCTTCTTCGAGCAGGTAGCCGGCATCGGTGATGCGCTGGCAAAAGGCGGCGCAGGCTTGCCAGGCGTTGAGTTGTCGTCCGTCGACGGTGAAGAGGATTTCGCTACCATTAGGATGCTGGCCGTCTGTCCAGTCGTCGTCGGAGTAGACCTCGGCGTTGAGGGTTAGCTTGGCGAGCATGAAGTCGACGGCTGCCGTGGTGATATGGCCGTAGTATTCGCCAGGATGGACGCTGTTGGCCGTGGGTAGATATGGGCGCACGCTCTGCAGCTCGTCGATGATGAAGCGGTAGACCGTGCTTCGGCTGTTCTGGGAGATGCCTTCCGTGTGCCGACTGTCTTGGGTGACGAGCGGTATGCTGCCAAACATGTCCATGGCGTACCAATAGAAGAGGGCGCGCACCGCGCGCACCTCAGCCTCGTAGGCGGTGCGCTGCTTGTCGGTAAGCAAGTTGGCGTGGGTGGAGATGGCGTCGAGCGAGTTGTTTGCCAGCACGATGGTGCGGAAGAGATATTTCCATACGTTGTAGAGGTCGGTGTCGGTGGCTGTCCAAGTGTGGTCGTACATGTTTTTCCAGAGGCCGCCGTCGTACCAGTCGCCGCCGCGTATGGGCATGATGGCCTCGTCGGTGGTGAGCGTGTTGTAGTCGTAGATGCCGCGGCAGGTGCCTTGCAGTCCTTCACACTCGGTGTGACTGCCAAAATAGTTGTAGAGCGATGCCACGGCGTTGGTGTAGACCTCAGACGCGCTGGTGTATACGGCGTCTTCGCTGGCCTGGTCTTGGGGATGCTCGTCGAGACAGGCCGTGAGGCAGAGGGATAGAGTGAGGGCGGCGAGCAGCGGGCGGAAGATATGTGTGTTCATGGGGGAATTCGTTTTTCGGGTAGCTATGTTTAGGGTGGCGGTCAGAACTGTATGCCTACACCTATAGAAAATGTGCGGTAGAGCGGATAGGCACGTTTGTCGTCGATGCCAAGCGTGGAGTTGACAATATAGCTGTTGACCATCGGGGTCAGTCCGCTATAGCCTGAGATGGTGCCGAGATTGTTTACGCTGCACGACAGGCGCAGCGAGCGGATGACGCGACTGTGCAACGGCACGTCGTAGCCCACGGTGAGGTGCTCAAAATTGAGGTAGTCGCCACGCTCGAGCCAGTAGTCGGAGATGTTCTGGTCAACGATATTCTTGGATGGCGCGCTCGCCAGCACATTGTAGTCGGGAAACGACGACATGTTGGAGTATGCCAACCCTGTGCCATTGAATATCTTGTGCCCGAAGGCACCGTTCATCTGCAGCGAGAGGTAGACATGGCGGTAGCGGAAACTGATGTTGGCACCGAGCGTGGCCTTCGGGGTGGCCTGTCCGCATATGCGCCTGTCGCCACCGTCGCCGAAGTCGATCTTGCCGTCGCCGTTGAGGTCTTCGATGTCATACTTGTAGGTACCCTGGTCGTCGAGATAGAGCCCGCGGCAATGGGGCAGGTAGAACACGCCGAGCGGCTGGCCAACGATTTGGTAGACCACGTGGTTGTTGTCGCCGCCGTTCTGTCCGGCTCCGTCGAGCGAGCCGATTGCCGTCACCGTGGCTGCCGACATCTGCATGCCGCGGTAGTTGCCGCTCAGGGAGAGGAGGCGGTTGCGCTGGAAGGAGACGTTCACGTCGATGTTGAGTTCCATGTCGCGTCGCAGTATGGGCGTGACGGCGAACCCAAGCTCCACACCGCTGTTCTCCATCGACCCGAGGTTGGCCAGCAGCTTGTCGTAGGCGAAGGGTGGCACGGGCACGTCGTAGGAGTAGAGCATGTCGGTGGTCTTCGAGTAGTAGTATTCGGCGGTGAGGAGCAACCGTCCGCCGAAGAGCCCTATGTCGGCACCGACGTTGGTCGTGGAGCGCGTCTCCCATTGCAGGTCAGGGTTGTTGTTTCTCACCAGTCCGAGGGTGACGGTGGGCGTTCCGCCTACGGGCACCACTCCCGTCTGTCGGTAGTTGGCTTCGGTGGTATAGGCGGATATGCCACCAAGATTGCCCGCGCGTCCGTATCCGGCGCGTATCTTGAGGGTGGAAAGCCATGTGGCATTGGCGAGAAACGCCTCGCGGCGCACGTCCCATGTGGCCGACACCGACGGGAAGAATCCCCAGGTGTGGTTGTCGCCCACGAGCGACGAGCCGTCGCCACGCGTTGTCAACGAGAGCGTGTAGCGGTTGGCGTAGGTGTAGGAGGCGGCACCCATGACCGAGGCGAGTGCCTGGTCCTCATAGGTGCTCTCAGTGCCACCATAGGGTCTCGACACAGTGGCACCGATATTATAGTAACCGTAAGCATTGGTGGTGATGCCGCGGGCGTAGACACCAAAGGCAGTGCGCTTGAGTCTCTGGTATTCACCGCTGGCGTTGGCCTCGACGGAATGTTGTCCCCACGTGTGGTGCCATGCGAGGGTGACGTTGCCGAGATACTCCTGCCGCTTTGCCTCACTGCGCACGACATTGCCCTGCGCCCACACCCATGTGGGGCAGAACTGCCCCGTTTCGGCTGAGACGTGGGAGAAAGACCCGAAAGCGGAGAGAGTGAAGCCGCTGCCGAGGTCATAGGCGAGGCGTAGGTGGGTGTTGAAATAGAGTTCGCGCTGGTCGTTCTTCTCGGCGAGCACGGCCTCGGGCGGATTGATGCGGTAGGCCGCCTGGTTTTTGATCCATGCGCCGGAAGCGTCACGGCCCGGCGGATAGGTGGGGTTTTGACAGGCGGCCGAGTAGAAGAGGGCTTGCGTGTCAAAGATGTCGCGATTGTTGGAGGAGGAGCCGAACACGCCAAACTGCCCCGTGAGCCTGCCGTCGAAAGCGGTCTGGGTGGCATCGAGCTTTGCCACGAGATTGTCGTATCCCTTGGTACGTATTACGGTGTTGTGCCCGATATAACCCACGGAGGCGCGGTAGTTGGCCGTGGGCGAGCCGCCCGAGAAAGCGAGGTGATGGTTTTGCACGAGGGCCGTGCGCGTGATGACGTCGTAGTAGTCGGTGTTGTAGCCGCCATCGTTGGCATATACGCCGAGCTGCTTGGCGGTAGCGAGATAGTCGGGGCCGCTAAGCATGTTGAGGTGCTTGTAGGGGGAAGCAAAACCCAGGCTTCCCTCATAGGCCATCTGGAACCCGCGTCCCGCCCCCTTGCGGGTGGTGACCACGATGACGCCCGAGGCGCCCCGTGAACCGTACTGGGCAGTCTCGGCGGCATTCTTGAGCACGGTGAAACTCTCTATGTCGCCAGGGTATATGGCAGAGAGGGTGGAAATGTCGGTAGTAACGCCGTCGATGACTACAAGCGGGTCGTTGCCGCCCATAACGGAGGTCGTGCCACGGACACGCACGCTGTTGAGCATGGCCATGCGGTCTATACCGTCCGTGGTGACGCTCACGCCGGCGGTCTTGCCGTTGAGCACGTCGAGGGCGTTCTTGGTGATGCCTCCGGCCTCGTCTCCAACGGTGATGTCGCGCACATGGGTTTGCCGTAGGGTGTCGACAAGCTCCTTCGGCTGGCTCCGCTCCTGGGCGAGAACCGGTACAGACTGCAGTGTGAGGGCACAAAGCAAAGGCAGGGCGTGGATAGAAGGTAGAGTCATAAACTTAGCGTTTTTAGTGAGGTCAGTTGCAAATGTATGAAATATTTTTCATATTGCGAGCAAGGTTTCCGTCAAATCGCACAAAAAAATAGTGTACTTACCATAATTATATATGGAAAGTACACTAACCTCAAACCCGTTGGCAGAATAAAGCATTCGCTATCTGTTCCGCCAATGGGTCGTATTTATGAAAATGTTATGCCTGCTCGGCAGTAACCATCTTGTTGAAGTCCTCAAGAGAGATCTCCTTGTGGTTCAGAGTAACCATAGGCTTGATTGTTGCCACGAGCTTCTCGTCTACGGCACGCTCAGCAAACTGGTTGACAGTGTCGCGCTGCTTGAGCAACTCCCCAGCGTAGTTGTCGATGTACTCCTCGCCGATGTTCTGCATGCCATACTGTGCGAACTGTGCGCGGGCAATCTCACGTGCAACGTTCTTCACGTCCTCGTCGTTCACTGTGACCTGAGTCTTGGCAGCGAGCTTGTTCTTGATGAGGTTCCAAGTGAGGTCCTTGAGGCTTGCCTCATAGTTCTTGTTGATGAACTCGTCGTCCTTGTCCTTGTTGTTCTCCTTGAGCACGCGCTTCAGCAGAGCGTCGGGATAAGTCAGCTGACCGACCTTCTCCTCAGCATACTTGCGGAGATCCTGGAGGAAGCGGAAGTCCTCGTCGATGGCGAGCTGCTGCTTCACGCTCTCAGCGATCTTCTCGCGGAAGTCGTTCTCGTCCTTCACCTCGTCCTTGCCGAACACCTGGTCGAAGAGCTCCTGGTCTACAGCGTGCTTCTCGAAGTGCTGCACCTCTGTGATCTGGTAGCTGAAGTCGCCCTGATACTCGTCCTTCTTCTCGCGGTCAACCTTGAGAAGTGTAGCCACCTCTGCACCGCCGGCATAAGCCTTGTAAGGATTGAAGGTGATGATGTCGCCAGCCTTCACGCCCTCGAAGAGCTTCTTCTGGTCGTCGTCCTTCAGATACTGTGGCATCACGTTAGCAGCCTCAACCTCTACGCCGCCTTCCTTGGTGTTGCCCTCAGCGTCGAGCTCGCGGAGGTCGCCCTTAAGCAGGTCGCCCTCTTTGTACTCCTCAGCCGACTGGTAGCCGCCGAAACGAGTAGCGAAGCTGTCGACCTGCTGTCCAACGAGCTTGTCGTCGACAGTGATGTCGTAATAGTCGATAGCGTCCTTGTCGTTGAGCTCGATGTCGAACTCAGGAGCGACAGCGATGTCGAACATGAAAGTGTAAGGAGCGTCCTTCTCAAGGTCAACGGGCTCCTGCTTCTCAGAACCCATAGGCATGCCGAGCATGTTGATCTTGTTGTCCTGGATATACTTGTTTACCTCCTCAGAAAGCTTGTTGTTCACCACGTCCATCTTCACGGCGTTGCCATACTGACGGCGGATAAGGCCCATTGGCACCATGCCGGGACGGAAGCCAGGCACGTTGGCGCGCTTGCGGTAGTTCTTCAACTCTTTCTCAACATCGTTCTTGAAGTCGTCCTCCTCGATGACAACGGTCATAAGACCATTGATCTTATCGGGACAATCGAATGATACTTTCATTTCTTGTATTCTGTTTTATTGTTATTTTTTGCCTCTTACAGACTGTGCTATGCGCCGACCGGCACACAACAGAATGCAAAGTTAGTGGTTATTAACGAAAGCGCCTAATATATAATGAATAAAATTTGTTTTTTTAACGGGTATGGCGCAATTTTACCTGATGGCCGCCAGTACTTGCTCGGCAAAGCTCTTCATGCCTTTCACCGACGGGTGCCCGTTCATCTTGTCGATGTCGTGCAGTTTGATGAGTTGCACATCATAATGCTTGCAGATGGTTTCGACGCTCTTGTTGACCGTGTCCTTCAGTTCACTGTTGAGTATGAAGCAGATCTTGACATTGGGGTAATGCTTGAGCAGGTTGTCGAACATCTTGGCCATGGCAGGGCGGAAATAGTAAAGGTCTCCGCGCTTCCAGTCAGCATATTTGTAGTCTCCCATCTGCACGCCAGCCCAACTGTCGTTTGTGCCGCCGCATATAAGAATGATGTCGGGACAGCCCAGACGGCCCAGCATCTCTGAGCGCGTCACAAAGCTCTCGTTGGTATAGTCGTTGTCGTTATAGCCCGTGTTGCATATCGTGGAGCCCGACCAGGCATCGTTGACACCGAGTTTGTAGCCTCCCTCCTTGACGACCTGCCACCACCACGTCTGCTCCACGTTTCTCACGTCGGTCTTCTCCTCGGGCGCCGCCGTATACCATATAGCATTTTCCTTGGGTATGAAGCCTTCGTAGGTAGAATAGGAATCGCCCAGGATGGCGACAGTTGGCTTGACCTGCCCCCACGCCGACAACGTGAGAGTGAGAAAGAGCAATAAGAGAGTCTTCTTCATTTTTGTTTGATGTTTAGTTTTCACGTATATAAAGATAATGTGCAAATTTAATGCATATCAACGAGAAATGATAATATTAAGCAAGAAAAATAATAGGCACGTATTGATTTGGGTGGTCTCAATGCAATGATACTAATCCCTATTGAAATAAGGGACTTGTCGGAGAGAAAAAAAATCAAGCAGCTTTAAGTTAAGTTCAAAAAAAGCACTATCTTTGCAGTATAAGTATATTAAAGCAAACGGTATGGGTGCAGTATATGTAATACAAGGAATACTGATCTACATTTACGCCTTCGACCATAATCCACCACACCTCCATGTACGAAGCGGAGAAGGTACTTTCACGATTACGATCAAAGACAGAATCGTAGAAGGACGTGCCAAATCGAAGACAATTCATTTGGTCAACGACTTCATCGATCAGCATGAAGACGAAATCATGGATATATGGGGTAAAGCTCAACGGGGAGAACCGATAAAGAAAGTGCAACTATAAATATAGAACGTTATGATTTTGACCATAAAAGACGTAGACTACTTAGGCGATTACACTCTTCTATGTACATTTAATGATGGAGCAAAGAAAAAGGTTGACTTGACTTCGCTTTTGAAATACCCGGCATTCAGCGAGTTGAAGGAAAAAAGCAAATTTGTCCAGTTCGGTTTAGACCAAACCATATTTTGGGCTAACGGAGCAGACATAGCCCCCGAGTACCTTTATGAGCATGGAATCTCTGTTGACAATTAGGTTTCATGTTGTCACAATGATGCGCAATTCAGCTTCATTGTAGCATTGACGGGCATCAAAACTTTTCTCGACAAGAATGCCATAGCGACAACGGAACAGACGAATCTCGATATTTTTTCTTCTGTCTTGCAAGAATGCCGGATGTTTTGCATACCTTTGTATGGAAATGAAAACAACTGACAAACAAATGAAGAAGACAACCATGATTCTGGCGCTCGCCCTGGCAACCACTCTTTCCTGGGCAGGCAACAAAAGCGCAGGTCTCACAAAGGAGCAGGCCAATGCGGCAGAGAAGGAAGTGACAGCCAAGTGGAAGGCAAGCGAGAAAGCCCGTCTGGCATATATCGTGGCAGAGCAGAAAGTGCATGTCGACACCATCACCATGCCTATACACTGGCAGACATTCGGCACCAAACCTGCCGACGGACGCGCGCTCTTCATCTCCCTGCACGGCGGCGGCAACGCTCCGCAGAAGCTCAACGACCAGCAGTGGGCCAACCAGTGGCACCTCTATACTCCCAAGGAGGGCGTATACCTGTGCCCGCGTGCTCCCTACAACGACTGGGACATGCACTTCAAGCCGTTGCTCAACCAGTGCTACCGCGAGGTAATCAATTTCTGCGTCACCTATATGGACGTCAATCCCGACAAGGTCTACATCCTCGGCTATTCGGCCGGCGGCGACGGTGTGTGGCGCCTGGCTCCGCGTATGGCCGACACATGGGCCGCTGCATCCATGATGGCAGGACATCCGGGCGACGTAAGGCTGGAGAACCTCCGCAACACTCCGTTCACCATATGGTGCGGCGCTCTTGACGCTGCCTATAACCGCAACACTCTCGACGCACAGCGCATAGAGGAGATGGACTCCCTGCAGCGCCAGGACCCTGAAGGCTACAAGCACTATGGACAGATAGTGGAGGGCAAGCCTCACTGGATGGACCGCGTAGACACGCTCGCCATCAGCTGGATGGAGCAGTGCAAGCGCAATCCTTATCCCAACAAGGTGGTGTGGCACCAGGAAGACCAGCAGGCACCGGCTTTCTATTGGCTGAAGGCTAACGCTGACGAGGTGGCACGCCACAAGGAGGTGCGCGCATCATACGAGGGCAACACCGTGACCATAGCCAAGTGCGACTACAAGCATCTTACCGTGTGTCTCAACGACCGCATGATGGATCTCGACAAGCCGGTGAAGGTCATCTACAAGGGAAAGACCGTGTTCAACGGCAAGGTGAACCGCACACGCGAGAACATGGAGAGCAACCTTCAGCTGCGCCAGGACGAGCGCTATGCCTTCCCCGCAGAGATAGCACTCGAACTGCAATAAAACAAGACCATAAAACAAAACGCATACCGATAACATGGCAAAAGTAAAGATAAAGACTACAGAGGGCGACATCATTGTGCGCCTCTACGACGAGACTCCCATTCACCGCGACAACTTCCTCAAACTGGCTTCCGAGGGCTATTTCGACGGAACCCTTTTCCATCGTGTCATCAAGGACTTCATGATCCAGGGCGGCGACCCTGACAGCAAGAACGCACCTGCCGGCAAGCAGCTTGGCATAGGAGGCCCCGACTACACCCTGAAGGCTGAGTTCGTATATCCGCAACTCTTCCACAAGCGCGGCGCACTCAGTGCCGCACGGCAGGGCGACGAGGTGAATCCCGAGAAAGAGAGCAGCGGCAGCCAGTTCTATATCGTATGGGGCAAGACCTACACGCCAAACGAACTGAAGCAGATGGAACGCCAGATGGCCATGCAGGAGGAACAGAACGTGTTCAACGCCTTGGTGCGCAAAAACAAGGCCAAGGTGATGGAACTGCGCCGCAACCGCGACCGTGCCGGACTGACGGAGCTGCAAGACGAACTGATAGCAGAGACCAAGGCCATCTGTCTGGAGAAAGGCAAACCTACATTCACAGCCGAGCAGACAGAGGCTTACACCACCATAGGCGGCACACCGTTCCTCGACAACAACTACACCGTGTTTGGAGAAGTGGAGGAAGGTCTCGACATCGTGGAGAAGATACAAAACTGCAAGACCGACCGTGGCGACCGTCCGGTAAACGATGTCAGCATGACCATAGAAGTAATAGACTGACAACAGCCCTTGCGCAAGCCAATACAGACATGAACCCCGAAAGCCAGCCTTCTGACTTTCGGGGTTCATGTCTGTATAGGAAAAGGCAGTCTACGCACCGGAGTTTTACTAAGTGTGGGCAAAACGGCATGCGGGCAGGGGCGGGTAGGAATGGTTAGGGGGCGTCCGAAACCCGAATGGCTAAACCACGACAGCATTCGTGCAATTCGTTTAATTCGTGGTTCAATAAATACCACTCATGAGGTTGTTGTCTTAACCACGAATTTCACTAATCCCACGAATATAGCCCACCGCGCAGCCATCCGTTTTTTGTCCACGAAAGACACGGATGGACACGAAATATCAAGGACACGAAATGTCGGCTTCGCCGATGACGCATACCCATGCCAACGCTGATTTCATGCTTTGCAGGGACGGGTAGAGATGGTTAGGGGGCGTCCGAAACCCGAATGGCTAAACCACGACAGCATTCGTGCAA
>CAZXGQ010000003.1:0-53813 GCA_964640415.1 uncultured Prevotella sp. | reverse complement strand
AGAATTACATCTTCAAGTTTCGGATTTGGGACTTATGCTTGAACATATGTCCCCACGGGGCATAACCTGAAAGAAAAATATGGGAATATGCGCCAAAAGCTGAAAACCCAAGTCAATGTACGCCAAGCCCTTTCAGGGCTATGTGCGTCAGCATGTAATAGTTCTGCTTATTCAAAACGTTAAATCTAAATCCGAAACTTGAGTTAAATCTCTCCAAGCGGTTGCACGTTGCTTCCTTTTCCTATGGCTCCACCGTGATACGTCCCTGCGGCTGACGGTAGATTTCGGGCACTTTGCCCTGTAGCTTCTCCTTCAGATACCATTCCAGCACCTCGCTTTCGGCTTTGGGTAGATATTCCACAATCGGTGCGTTTGGTATCACGGCTCCGTATTCGTTGCCGTCTATCACGTATACGGTGGCGGTGAGGGTGTATGTTTTTTTCAAGTCAAGAGGCTCGTATTGGCCTGTCGACGAGTTGAGCACCTGTATGTCGGAAGCCGACACACGTGGTGTGGAGTTGTAGTGCACGGCATACTTCATTCCCGATACCTGTGCGAAGCACCCTTTCACCTTTGGAAGATATTTGCAGCAACTGTCGAGGACGGCCTGCAGTTCGGCTCCCGTAATCTTCACCTTGCGCAGCTCGTTGAAGAAAGGCATGGCACTTATAATATCGTTTACAGATATGTTGCCGGCACTTATCACCGCACGTATTGATCCGGCCGACTGTATGGCAATGTCCGACTGCCCGTATTCGCGGAAAGCATCGGTCACCAGGTCGCCTATATTGGCTTCGTCTTTGCCGGTGAGCCACTGCTTGTCGTCGGTGTAGACGGTGAGGTCGAAGGGCGTTGTGGCTACGATGTCGGTTTCGAGTGCAGCCATTTTGCGGTTCACCTTGGCCACAGCGCCAGTCACTTCGGCCGAAGCCAAGGCCTTGTAAGCTGTTGCGTCGGCTATCGGTATCATCTCTTGCACCATTTCTCCCATAGGACTGATATAGAGTTTCCCGATGTTTGCAAACTGTGTTCCGGTCTGCTGTACGGGTATCAGCTTGCCGTCGGCATTGGCCACCTGCCGGGTGTACACCTTGTGGGTGTGGCCGTCGAGCACTGCGTCAATGCCCCTTGTGGCCGCAACAAGTTGTTGCGTGTTCATTTCAGTCTGGTCTTCTTTGTCACCAAGGTGCGAGAGCACGATCACGTAGTCGGCTCCGTCAGCCCGAGCCGCGTCTACTGTAGTCTGCACCCGGCTGACGAGCTGCTGTCCGTCGGCTATGGAATAAGGCAAAGCATTGCCTTGGTTGTCGCTGAAGGCGTAGTTCTCCGATGTGAGCGTAGTCGGCGTCACCAGTCCGATGTAGGCTATGGTGCGGTTGCCGTATTTGCGCATTATGTAGGGAGCATAGACCAATGTGTCGGCCGTAGTGTTGTAATAGTTGGCACAGGTTGTGGGCAACACGTTCTGCGCCTGCCGATTGGCATCTCGTCCCGTAGGCAGAAAGGTGTGCAGCGAGTCGATGCTGTAGTCGAACTCGTGGTTGCCTATGGTCACGGCATCATAGGCCATCGGTTTCATGATGTCGATGATGTAGTGACCTTTCGACACCGCTCCGGCGGCAAGTCCTTGCACGAAATCGCCTACGCTCACTGTTGCCACCCACGCCGTGTCGCTCATGGCGTTGCGCAGGCCGTCCATGGCCAGGTAGCCGTCGGCATATTTGCAGTGCACATCGTTCTCGTGCAGTATCACGATTGGTTTGTTGTCTGCCTTTGTCTCCTCGCCTCCAGTCTCGGAGTCGCTGCAGCCCACTGCAGCAAACAGGGGCAACGACATCAACGCATATTTGCAATATCGTTTCACCATTAATGGTATTATTCAAGGGTGGTCCTATTAAACCACCCTAAAGACATTGAAAATCAGTTTTCCTGCAACTTGTATCCAACTTTGTCCTTGTCCGTTATTTCTCTCAGCACGCGGCACGGGTTTCCTACCGCCACGACACCGGCAGGTATGTCGCGGGTCACAATACTGCCGGCACCAATTACCGTGTCGTCGCCTATGGTTACATTGGGCAGGATGATTGTTCCGCCGCCTATCCATACACGGTTGCCGATAGTGACTTTACCCGGCAAGAGGGCGCCGTCCATGCGCTCCTCAGCGTCGAGAGCATGATTGGCATCATAGATTCCCACATTGGGGCCGATAAGCACTTGGTTGCCGATGGTTACCTGTCCGCAATCGAGTATTACGCAACCGAAATTGATATACACGTTATCGCCAATGGTAATGTTCTTGCCGAACTCACACCGGAAGTCGGGCTCTATCCATACATTCTTGCCCACAGCCCGGAAAAGTCGTTGCATAATGTCGCTGCGCTTCTCCGTTTCGTCATCTTCCGTACGGTTGTATGCACGAAACAGTTTTTTTGCCTCTACGCGCCTGTTGAACAGGTCCTTGTCGAAATCGTTGTATATTTCGCAGTCCTGCATTTTTTCCCAATCAGTCTTCATAATTTAAATCCTATTTTATAAATTGTGTACAAGCCAATACTGGCACACCATATCCATGGTCTTTGACCAATCATCTGCAAAGATAATACAAAAATGGCCACATTCATTACGCTTCGAGTAAAAATTTTATATGCTGTCACTCCTTAAACTTCCATTGCTCCGGATTGCGGAAGCTCATTTTTTCATTCCTTGATGAATTGCGAAAGTCATCAGGCTGATATTCGGGGGGGCTTAAGCTTCGTTTTATCGTACAATTGTATTGCTTGTTTCAACTTTTCTGCTTATATTTGCAACTGCAATGGCAAGAATCTGACATACGATAGAAGGTGCGGAGCGCCGAAAAACTGAAAAGCCAAGAGATGAGGACCTTATTATATATTGTTTGCAGCATGTTGACGTGGGTGGGGGCAGTGGCGGCTCCACTGAGCCGCGACATGTTCATGCTCTACAATCTAAGCACCAACAACGGGTTGTCAAGCAATAGGGTGTACTCTATTGTTGAAGCACCCGACGGGGCTATGTGGATTGGCACGAAGCGCGGTGTAGACCGCTATAACGGACGGTCGGTGAAGAAATACACGCTCCTTTCAGACATGCCATACTCAAGCGTTAGTGGCAACAGTTTCAAGCTGGTTACCGACTCCCACGGAATTATGTTCGCCTACGACTGCAAAGGAAGCATCTATAAATTTGACATTGCGAAGGATGCTTTCGTCAGAGAGATAGATATGTTGGAGAAGCTGCGAAAGCCCTTGAGGGTCAATGATATGAGCATAGACTCCAAAGCAAACTTTTGGTTTGCCCTCAACCAAGGAGTTTACCTTTTGTACGCTAATGGTAAAGGGCGTTTCATACTTCCGCACATTTATGTCAACCATATATTTTTTATAGGCAACAAGCTATTCGTCGGTGCATCCGACGGACTATACGTCTGCCGCCGCGACGGAACGGGTGCCAAGAAGTTCCTGGCTGGCTGTTCGGTATTATCATCCTATCACGACAAAAAAGCCCACCAGTTGTGGTTGGGCACATTCCTTAACGGCATCCATGTGCTTGACGACAGGACGTTAAAGCCTGTGGACCATGTCTCGCTGAACACCACGTCTTCGTTGCCCATACGCAGTCTGCTAAGATTCGACAGCCACACGATACTCGTTGGTATAGACGGTGCTGGTGTATATGCCTACAATTGCAACACCAAGACATTTGCTCCACTTCTCAATGCCGCCGGCAGGGATGGCAACACGTTGAAAGGCAACGGTGTGTATGTGCTCTGCCGTGACAGGTTCGGTGATCTATGGGTGGGAACCTATGCGGGTGGGGTGGACCGGGCATTGCCCATGAACCATGCCGTGGAATACATCAACTATGAATACCTCAACACGCAGTCGATAAACGACAACAACATTAACGCCATCTTCGAAAGCAGTGACGGCAGGATATGGTATGGCACCGAAAAGGGGGTGAGCATCTTTGATCCAAAGAACCGCACGTGGCGCCACTGCCTTCACGACAAGGTGGCGCTCACCATTTGCGAAACGCCGACGGGGCAGGTATTGGTTGGAACCTACGGCTCGGCCGTTTACAGCGTTGGGAGCAACGGCTGTGGTGTACAGACATATTCCAAGAAGAACGGGAAGCTGAAGTCTGACTTCGTATACAGCATCTTCGTCGACGCTGAAGGCGGAACATGGTTTGGCTGTCTCGACGGCGACCTTGTGCATATTGCAGCCAACGGCAAGACGGAGAACTTTCCCATCAATGAAATACAGAACATCACGGAGTCGCCCGACAAGAAGAACATTGCAATAGGAACAACGCACGGCTGCTACTTGATAGACAAACGGGCACGCAAGGTGAGCCGGTTCTTTGTGCCCGACGAGTTTAAGGACAGAGATTGCAACTGTTTCGCCAATGCCCTGCAGTTTCAGACCAACCGGCTGCTGTGGATAGGCACTGATGGAGGGGGAGTGTATTGCTATGACCTGCTGAAGCATGCCATAGTGAGCAATCTGACGGAGGCAGATGCCCTGCCGTCGAATGTTGTCACGGCCCTGACAGAAGACAAGGGACGGCAGAGAATATGGGTCAGTACCGACAAGGGGCTGGCATTCATCGAGAACGGTAAGGTGACGAACCTCAACTTCTTCGAGGGGCTCGACCGCGCCTACAACAGAATGGCCGTAGTCAAGACCCGTTCGGGCAAGATGATATTCGGCAGCAGCAACGGTGCCGTGGCTCTCTCGCCCGGATTCACACAAGGCTTGGCATACAAAGCCCCGCTTCATTTCACACATATTCAGATAGAAGGTGCAGAGGAATCAGGTGAGCTCAACGAACGCCTCTTCGGCATGATGCAGAAGGGTAGGGTGAACCTTTCGCATTCGGAAAACACACTGCTTGTCAACTTCGAAAGCATCAACTACCAGTACCAGGAAGACATTCAATACCAATACTTTCTCGAGGGATACGACCACCAATGGAGTTTACCTCAGTCAAACGGCAGAGTCCGCTTTGCCAATATACCTCCGGGATCCTATACCCTGCACGTCAAGTCTATAGGACGAAGCAACGGAAGAGAACTCGGTTCGAAGACCCTGACAATAGTCATAGCCCAACCATGGTGGAACACGTGGTGGGCATGGGTGGTTTATATCTCCATGGCAGTTGGCCTCATCTATTTGGTATGGGACTATTACCGGGAGAGGCTGCAACGCAAATACTATGACGAGAAGATAAACTTTTTTGTCAACACCGCCCATAACATACGCACACCGCTGAGCCTTGTCTTGGCACCAATGGCCAATCTCGCAAAGGAAAGCGGAATGTCAGAGAACGGCAAGGCATTGCTCTCCATGGCACAGAGCAATGGCGACAAACTCTTGCGCATGGTCACCGAATTGCTCGATTTCCAAAAGTTGGAACAGACAAGCGGCGAGATTCACCTTCAGAACATACATCTGCCAGTGATGATCCGTTCGCAGATAGACAAATTCAAGGTAGCCGCTGCAGAGAAAAACATTGCGCTGCAGATGGAAACATGCGAGAAAGTGGAGTTCGCCACCGATCTCAAGCTCATGGACCTGATCTTTGAGAATCTCCTCTCCAACGCAATCAAATACACTGAAAAGGGCGGCAGCGTAACCATCACGGCCAGTTGCCGGGAAAAGCACATCATAATAAATGTGGCAGACACGGGCATCGGCATTCCACAGTCGGAGTCGAAACATATATTCAAAAACTTCTACCGTGCATCCAATGCCGTAGAGTCGCAGGAGATGGGCAGCGGAATGGGACTGACGCTCACGCGCCAACTTGCGGAGCGTCTGCATGGGCACCTGACATTTGAGAGCGTAGAGGGAGAGGGTACGGTGTTCACACTGGAGTTGCCGTTTACCGCGGCAGACACGTCAAAATTCGGGAACGTCTCAGATGGCCAAGGCGTTTCTTTAAGCCACGATACATCTTCTGCCATTCAAGAGCCAGACGCAAGAATGGAAACAGAAAAGGACACGATACTCTTTGTCGACGACAATGCCGACTTGCGGCAGTATATCCGCATTGCCCTCGGCGGCACATACAACATCGTTGAGGCATGCAGCGGTGAAGAAGCCCTGGCCTACCTCGAGCATTCGGGCATCTGCGACATAGTAGTTTCTGATGTGATGATGCCGGGCATGTCGGGCGATGAACTCTGCCGTGCCATAAAGCGGAACCAGGACACGTCGTGGATGCCTGTGGTGATGCTCACGGCAAAGGTGGGAAAGAATTTCCAGCTGGAATGCCTCAAGATGGGAGCTGACGACTATGTGGCTAAACCATTCGACTCTGATATTCTTGTTGGTAAAATAGACAGTCTGCTGAAGAACCGCCGCCGCTTGAGCCAATACTATATGCAGAGGAGTTTGGCAATAGTGAATGGAACTGAGACTGCCAACCAAGAGCCGCCAGCCACTATTGCGCAACCATCGTCCACAGAGCAGCAACCGGCGCCGGCCGACCAGACCTTTGTAGACAAAGCAACCAAACTGGTGCTCGACAACCTGCAGGATACCGACTTCAATATCGACCAGCTCTGCCGCGAAATGGCCATGAGCCGCACGCTCTTCTACGGCAAGTTGAAAACCCTGACCGGAAAAGCCCCTCAAGACTTTATCCGCCTGATACGTCTGGAGCAGGCAGCCCACTACTTGAAACAGGGCGACACCGTGCTTGACGTATCTGTAAAGACGGGTTTTGTAAACGTGAAATACTTCAGTACGGTGTTCAAGAAGCACTATGGTGTGTCGCCAAGTCAGGTAAACCACTGATAAATAACAATATACCAAAACTTAAAAAGGTTTCAAACCTAACGTTATGTTAGATTTGAAACCTTTTTTTGTCTGTTTTCAAACCTTGCCGGCCTTCCTTTTACTTACTTTTGCAGTGGCTTAAAAACAACTGACGAATCAAAAAATATACACCATACATTGCAATTATAGCAAACTAATCGATAAACTAAAACTACATACAAATTATGAAAAAGACAACCATGTTCCTCGGCCTGCTCGGTGCAGGCATGGTGTGGATGCCTGCTTCTGTCGCCCGTGCCGCGCAGATGAGCAACGCGGTGCTTAGCGTTCAGCAGAACCAGGACATCAAAGGAACCGTAGTGGATGCCACGGGCGAATCACTGATCGGCGCAAGTGTCAAGGTGGCAGGCACAACCAATGGTGCAGTTACCGATATGGACGGTAACTTTACATTGAAATGTAAACCAGGTGCCACACTCGAAGTAACCTACATTGGCTACAAGACCATGACCCTAAAGGCAGTCAATGGCATGAAGATCACCATGCAGGAGGAAGGCAAGGCCCTGAACGAAGTCGTTGTGACAGCTCTTGGCATCAAACGTGACCGCAAAGCCTTGGGATATGGCCTGGAGGAAGTGAAAGGCGAAGATCTCAATAAGGCAAAGGAAACCAACGTGATAAACTCGCTGTCGGGCAAGGTTGCCGGACTCATAGTGCAGAACACGGCCAGTGGAGCAGCCGGTTCAACCCGTGTGCTCTTGCGTGGCAACACGGAGATGTCTGGGAACAACCAACCCTTGTATGTTGTGGATGGAGTGCCATTGGACAACACAAATTTTGGCAGCGCCGGTGAGTCGGGCGGTTATGACCTCGGTGACGGCATCTCAGCCATCAACCCCGACGATATCGAGACGATGACAGTATTGAAAGGTCCTGCAGCTTCAGCTCTCTATGGCAGCCGTGCCTCTCATGGCGTGATACTTATCACTACGAAGAAAGCTGCCAAAGAAAAGGTCAGCGTGGAATACAACGGCTCGTTCACCATGGATTCGCAGTTGGCAAAGTGGAACGACATACAGGAGGTGTATGGCATGGGCTACGGTGGCAACCTGCCCACATCGAGCACCTCAGGCACCAACTCCAGTTGGGGACCAAAGGCCGACAACTTCGTCTTCAAGTATTTCGACGGTGAAGAGCGTCCGTTCATGATGCATCCAAACAATGCTTCCGGTTTCTTCCGCACAGGATTCACCACGCAGAACTCTGCCATTATCGGAGTCAACTCGGGCAAGACGGGCATGCGGTTCTCTTTTACCGACATGCGCAACAAGGACATCTTGCCCAATACAAACATGAACCGCGACAATTTCAACCTGCGCGTAAACACGTCTGCCGGGCCAGTCGATTTCGATTTTACTGCAAACTATACCCGTGAGCACGTGAAGAACCGTCCTGCATTGGGCGACTCGCAGAGCAACGTGGGAAAGAACCTCATGACGTTGGCCGGCACCTATGACCAGGCATGGCTCAAGAATTATCAGGACGCTGACGGCAACTACCAGAACTGGAACGGCAACGACCAGTATAACAAGAACCCATACTGGGACCTCTACAAGAACAGCAACACCTCCGACAAGGACGTGTTCCGCTTTACGGGCAAAGCAATATGGAACATCGACAAGCACTTGAAGTTGCAAGGCACCATCGGCACCGACATCAACAGCATGAACTTCGAAGACTTCATTGCCAAGACCACCCCCGGCACTCCTGCAGGAAAACTGACAGACCAGATATTCCGCAACCGCACGCTCAACGCCGAGATTCTGGCACTCTACAACAATTCGTGGGGTGAGTTTGACGTCAATGCCACTGCAGGCGGAAACATCTATAAGGTCGACAACAAGACTACCACCAATGTGGGTCTCAACCAGCAGATGGACGGTGTGCAGAACATCATGAACTATGAGGAGCAGAACACGCGCGAGAGCATGTACAAGAAGCAGATAAGTTCGCTCTATGCTAGCGCAAGTGTAGGCTACAAGCACACTTACTATCTTGAGGGAACTGTCAGGGGCGACAAGTCGTCGACTCTCCCTGTAGGCAACAACACATATGTCTATCCGTCAGTGTCTGGAAGCTTCGTGTTCTCGGAGCTGCTGAAGAACAAGAAGATTGTCAACTACGGAAAAATACGCGCCTCATGGGCACAGGTCGGCAGCGACACCGACCCTTACCAGTTGACTCTCAGCTATACCACGGGCAAGTACAGCTATTCCGGCTACACTATAGGCATGATAGCAAACTCCACCCAGCCAAACAAGGACCTGAAGCCGACCATGACGGGTTCATACGAACTTGGTCTGGAGATGAAGTTCTTCAATGGCCGACTGAGCCTCGATGCCACCTATTACAACCAGAATTCCAAAGACCAGATATTGAGTCTTGCCTCAACCACCACTTCAGGCTATGCTTACCGCCTCATCAATGCCGGTGAGATACAGAACAAGGGTATAGAGCTTGCCCTCAACGGACGTGCTCTGCAGATAAAGGACTTCGCATGGGACATGGGCGTGAACTTCTCCAAGAATGTGAACAAAGTAAAGGCCCTGACCGAAGGCATGGACTATTTTGAGTTGGCCAAGGCTACATGGTGCGGTGTCTCAGTGGGTGCTCAAGTAGGAGAGGACTATGGTGCCATCCGCGGTCACGACTTCCTCTACAACGATCAGGGACAGGTCATCATCGACGCTTCCACAGGACTTCCGAAAGTAGACGACAACATCAAGACCATAGGCAACTCGTCGTGGGACTGGACAGGCGGCTTCTATACCACCTTCACTTACAAGAACTTCCGCCTTTCGGCATCGTTCGACGTCAAGATGGGTGCCGACATCTACTCAATGTCCATGCGCTCGGCTTATCAGACGGGTAAGGCAAAAGGTACACTGGAAGGACGTGAGGAGTGGTATCTGTCAGAAGAGAACCGTCAGGCTGCAGGCATGGACATCGCTGCATGGCGCGAGGCCGGCAACTGCAAGGGATTCGTAGCCGACGGCGTCATCGACAACGGCGACGGCACCTACCGCAAGAACGACATTGCCGTGAACCCCGAAGACTATTGGAAGCATGTGGCTACGAGCGTGCAGAGCCAGTTTGTATACGACAATTCATACGTCAAGTGTCGCGAGATAACCTTCGGCTACACTTTCCCGCAGAGCATGTTGGGCAAGTATGTGAAGGGGCTGAGCTTGTCGTTTGTGGCCCGCAACCCATTCATTATCTGGAAGAACATTCCGAATATCGACCCTGATTCCAGCTACAACACTTCAGGTCTTGGTCTGGAGTATGGCTCACTGCCTTCGCGCAAGAGCTATGGACTGAATGTGAACGTGAAGTTTTAGAACATATACATTAAGAATAAGAAAAACAAATGAACAACATAATAAAGAAACTTACGGGTAAGGGCATCCTCATGATGGCATGCGGCTTTATGGCTTCCACTGTCGTGATGACGTCGTGTTCGGACGACACGTTCAGCGACATCAACACCGACAAGACCAAGGTGAGCGAACTCGACCCCAACAGCCAGTTGACAACAGCCCTGTTGCAGACTTACGGCGACTTCAGCCTGATGGACACCTACCGCAATTATATCACCGGCTTCACGCAGCATTTTGCGGGTGGTTGGAACGTGACCAACTATGCGGGCTCCAACTTTTTCGAAAACGACATAGCCCGGCGTATCTGGGACAGATATTATGAGGTTAGCATCAAGAATCTCGTGGATGCCATCCACAATTCTGAAGACAAGCCCAACCTTAACGCTGCCCTGCGCATTCACCGCGTGTATCTGTTCTCGGTCTTGGCCGATACCTATGGCGACATACCCGCTTCCGAGGCCGGATTGGGATACATACAGGGCATTTCCAACCCGAAGTATGACACCGTGGAAGAACTCTACAGCTGGTTCTTCGAGGAACTGACAGCATGCGTGGCACAGTTGGGTACCGGCACCGACAACATCTCGGGCGACATGACAAGCATGGGCGGTGATGTGGAAAAGTGGAAGAAATATGCCAACGCTCTCCGCATGCGCTATGCCATGCGCATATCCGACGTTAATCCGCAGAAGGCACAGCAGGAGTTTGAGAAGGCCCAGAATGCCGGAACCATCGGCAGTGCCGACGACGATGCATATATCAAGTATTCTGACTCGCCGTATACATATTACGACGGAGCCAACGACTATGATTTCCGCACCAACGCACTGAGCGAGATACTCTACGGCCAGGACGCTGTGTCGCCGACAATGATCAGTTCTACGCTTTTCTACCAACTGCAGAACACCAACGACCCGCGTCTCTACCGCATTTGCCGCCACTACTACAACATTAAGCGCAGTCAGGTGAAACCTGACAATGCGGAGAATATTGACCTTACCGATGATGTGCTGGCCTATTTCGAGCGTCAGGACATCGGCGAGGAACCTTGCAACCCTGGGGCGGCATGGTATAGCGACTGGATGAATGTGCCCGCAACATCCGAACTGCCCACTCTGCAGAAGAAGGCGGAACAGGATGCCAACAACTACGACAACTCAGATTATCGGGCCAGGGCTATGCGTCCGTGCCTCAACATCGACTTTGAGATGCCCAACTGCCCCGGTGACCTGATAAGCTATGCTGAGGTGGAATTCTTGCTGGCCGAGGCAAAGACAAAGGGATGGAACGTGAGCGGCACTGCGGAGAACCATTATGAAGCGGGTGTGCGCGCGTCGATGCAGCAACTCAATACCCATTATCTGACGTCCAACAAGATTTCGGACGACGAGATCAACGCCTTCATCGCCAATAATCCCTTGGGCGACAACCCAAAGGAGACTATCAACACGCAGGCATGGATTCTGCACATGATGAACCCTTCGGAGGCTTGGGCAAACATGCGCCGTTCCGACTATCCTGCCATCCTCGACCGCAGCCGACTGGGCATCTATACCAGCGGTTTCACTTACACCGACCCAGATATGTCGATGCCTACACGTCTGCGCTATCCCGAACTGGAAGGGCAATACAACAGCGAGAACTACCGGGCTGCCATTGAGCGCATGGGAGGCAACGACAGTTGGCACTACCAGCTCTATTGGGATAAAGGCAACATGAACGTGCAGACCGACTTCAACCCGCCTTATGGCAAGGGATACATTAAATAATGTACAATGTATAATGTATAAATTTATAACAGAGAATTATTATGACAAAGAAACAATATAAAGGCAAGATAATCAAGACCTTGATGATGCTGCTCGTCGTGAGTTTTGATCTCGTAGGTCTCAGCACCTTGTATTCTTGTTCGTCTGACAACGACCCTTACTTTACCGCCACGGAAGACGACTTCCCGCGCATCTTGAACACCGACCTGGCCGACACCAAGATTAACCGCAAGACAAACTACAAACAGGAGATAAAGGTCACTCCCGTGGATTATACCACAGTGACATGGCTTCTCGACGGCACACAGATAGCAGAGGGCACAACCATAGACCAGACTCTGCCAATTGGCAGCCACGAACTGAAGATTGTGGCAACGACTACCAAGGGGAAAACCACCTCGCGCACGCTCAGCCTAACCGTCACTCCCACAGCCGACGACCCCACCTTGGGTACAAATGCTGTTGAACTGTGGGTCGCTCCGGGCGAGACCACGACCATACACAAGTGCAAGAACCTTGGGCTGGTAGCAAGGGTTCTTGTAGGCGACAGGGAGGCTGCGTTCGAGGTCTTGGACGACGGCACGGCTCTTAAGCTGACAGCGCCTGCCGGCATGGAGAACGGCGACTATACCGTAACTCTTATCGACGGTGAAGGCACATCGTTCCCGAGCGGCACCATCAAGGTGACAACTGAGCCCAAACCATCGATGGAGAACACCCTTTGGGAAGGTGAGTTCAGCGTAGACTGGGGCACGCCGTTCAACGAGTTACAGACCACTCTTCCCGGCAAGGTGAAAGCCGGCACCATCCTACGCATCTATGTGGAAGGCGAAGGCCAGGGCGCTGCAGTGACCGCATGGTGGAACAACATTCTCACAGGCAAGGGAGACCCAGATCGTGGCGACATCATGATCAGCGGCAGCATGGTTCTCAAGTATGAGCTGACCGACCTGTCAATACAACTCTTGGGAGAGCAGGATGGCTTCCTTGTTGTGGGATCAGGCTACACGGTCAAAAAAGTTACGGTAGAGTAGCTTTCCCATCAATTAGTTATAGGGCTAATATTTGGCCTTCCCTGTTGTTTGCGGGGAAGGCTTTTGCTTTTCTCAACCCACCTGCCATGACACGGTTTTCGCAAAAAAAGCATTAAAAAAGAAGTTGTCTTAGCGCCTTGTCTCGCAAATCTTGCTTATCTTTGCATTGGAAACCAACATTAAGCCAATCTGCAGTTTTGCCGAGGCAGAGACCTGTACATTTCAGTCTCTCTTTGTGTTTAAAATAATGATCATTAACCGGGACCTGATTATCAATCAGCGACTCTTAAACTTATATTTTTTTCGCATGAAAAAACAACTGCTGGCACTGGGCGTAGCCTTAGCCCTTGCCCCAACTGTCAAGTCACAAGTGAATATCCGGATTGACAGCCGTCCTACGGGTGTGGAGATCAGTCCGATGCTCTACGGTATCTTCTATGAGGATATCAACCACGCAGCCGACGGCGGCATCTATGCGGAGCTTATCCGTAACCGTTCGTTTGAGGACGACGAGTCAAGCGCCGCCTTCTGGCAGCCTTACTACTCGGCCAACGGCAACGTGAAGATGACCATCGTAAAGAAAGACCTGCTCAACAAGGCGCAACACCAGTGTCTGCGCGTGGTTACAACAGACATCTTCGACAGCTTCGCCGGCGTTTCCAACAATGGCTTCTGGGGCATCAACGCCGTGAAAGGACGCGTCTACCGACTTTCCATGTGGATAAAGGTGAACCGCGCACGCGAGTTCTACGCCATGATTAAGGACAAGACGGGCAAACAGCTCTATGCTTCTGAGCGCCTGCAGGTCAACACCTCAAAGAAGGGCTGGCAGCACGTGACCGCCACACTGACGGCTAACGCCACCGACAAGGATGCTATCTTCGTCATCTCGTCAAAGGGCAACTCCGACTTCTGTCTCGACATGGTGTCGCTCTTCCCGCCAACCTACAAGAACAGGGAAAACGGTCTGCGTCCCGACCTCGTGGAGATGCTCTACGACCTGCACCCATCGTTCATGCGCTTCCCTGGCGGTTGCTTCGTCGAAGGTCAGGAAACTCCCGACAACGCATTCCGTTGGGAGCGAACCGTCGGACCTATCGAGGAGCGTCCGGGCCATTGGAACAAGAACTGGGGATACCGCACATCTGACGGCTTGGGATTCCATGAGTATCTCCAACTGGCTGAGGATCTCGGGGCAAAGCCTCTCTATGTGTGCAATATCGGCATATGGCACGGTGGCGTGACACCGGTGGAGGAAGTGCAGCCGTGGGTGGATGAATGTTTGAACGCGTTGGAGTATGCCAACGGTCCGATAACGTCCAAATATGGTGCAATGCGTGCCAAGAACGGACATCCCGAGCCTTTCGGTCTCGAATACATAGAGATAGGCAACGAAAACAACCAGACCGACGGCCAGCAGACTTCCGACCGCTACTATGACCGCTACCGCATCTTCCGCAATGCCATACTCGAAAAATATCCCAACACTCACATCATTGGCGACGTGGCTGCGTGGGGTACCGATGACCCACGATGGGCGTCGGAAGAGAAAGTGGATCTCCTCGACGAGCATTACTACCGTTCTCCGGCATGGTTTACCAACCACTTCAAGAAATATGATGCCTATTCACGCTCTTGGCCTAACGTCTACTGCGGCGAATATGCTGTGACACAGGGCTTCGGCAACCTCGGCAACCTCAACGCCGCACTCGGTGAAGCCGTCTACATGATGGGCATGGAAAACAACAGCGACATTGTCAAGATGAGTTCCTACGCCCCAATCTTCGTCAACGAGAACGATGACCGTTGGCGCCCGGATATGGTCAGGTTCAGCGCCAGCAGCGTCATGGGCACACCATCCTATTATGTGCAGAAACTCATGGCCGACAACCGTGGCACACGAACTCTTAAAGTGACAGAGGGTGACCAGATTATCTGCCAGACCTCCCAAGAGATGTTTACTCCTGACAAGAGTCGGGTAGGCATTGGTACATGGAACACCCAATCGCTTTTCGCCGACATAAAGGCCACCGCCGGTGACTTCGCGCTCAGTGCAAGCGGAAAGAAGGCAGAAGAGTTTACGCTCTGCGACACCACATGGCAGGCACAGGCCGACGGAATGTTGCAGACCGGCAGCGGCACACCCGTGACAGCAGTTGTCAACACACAGTTAACCGGCACGCGCTATTCGGTATCAGTGCGGGCAAAGAAGGTGTCGGGAAACGAAGGCTTCCTCTTGCTGTTCAACTACGTGGACAAGGACAACTATTGCTGCTTCAATGTCGGCGGCTGGGGCAACTCAGCAACCGGATTCGAGCAGATATTGGCAGGCGGCAAGACCGCTCTGAAGAATGTCGGATCAAAGATAGAGACAGGCCGCTGGTACGACATCCGCGTGGATGTAGACGGCAACAAGGTGTCGGGATATATCGACAATGAACTGATTGTGGAAACGGAGCTTCGCGGTCTTACGGTGCCCGGACTGTTCACTTCAGCGTCGATGGACGACAAGACCAACGAGATGATAGTGAAGATAGTAAACACCGGCTGTGAACGTGAGACGGCAAACCTCGACCTTGGCGACTTCTGTGCCGATGGCGCACAACTGATACAGATGAAGAGCGTGAGCGGAAAAGCAGAAAACACGCTCGACTATCCCACTACCGTATATCCGGTGAGCAAGCACATCAGTCTTGAAGGCACTGCTCCACAGTTTAGCGTTCCTCCATTCTCGCTCAACATCTTGCGCATCAAGAAAAAGTAAGGATGTAATGTTGACTTGAGTGAGTGTTTGTCAAACTCTCATCATTGTAAAGATTTATAGCAAGATTTTAACACTTGGGGGGCACACCATCTAGAACGAAAAAAGAGGCTTTTTAGTACTTAATGGGGTGCCTAACCCTCAATTTTACCCCAAAAACCATGAAATCGCGCCGCGATAGTAGCACTATCGCGGCGCGATTCTAACGTAAAGGCATCGCGATTCTAACGTAAAGGCGTTGCGATTCTAACGTAAAGCCGAATCAAGAGCCACGATTTAGGGCATATTTCAGACGGTGAAAAATATAACTGTCTGCATGTCAGGGTATTGTGAGATTCGTGCAAAAATGGCCTCAAATCGCACGAGAGTAGAAGTTTTTCAAAAAAATCGATTTTCAGAGAGCCTTTTGTTGTGATTTTTCATCAACCTTTTACGTCATTATTATTGCCTTGTATGCGTGATAATTCTACGCATTAGGCAGTGGGAGAGACAAAACGAAAGCAGGAGGAAAACGGTTAAGTCTTCCTCCTGCTTTATAGCTATTGTTACATTCCGTAACTTCTTGGAATTGCCAATTCGGTTTTGGCAATCTCCCGGCAGTCGTGTTTATTCCTCCTCGGGGATGATGAGCTTGTAGCCCTGACCGTGGATGTTGATAATCTCAACCTGGTCGTCGTCCTTGAGGTGCTTGCGCAGCTTGGTGATGTACACGTCCATTGAACGGGCGTTGAAATAGTTGTCATCGATCCAGATGGTGCGCAGGGCATCGTTACGCTTCAGAATCTCGTTGGCGTGAGAGCAGAGCAGAGAGAGAAGTTCGTTCTCCTTTGTTGTGAGCTTAGTCTGCTTGTCGCCTATGACGAGCAGCTGCTTCTGAGTGTCGAACAGGTATTTGCCAATCTTGTATTTGGTGCTCTCGCGGCTCTTCTTGCCCTTCACGCGGCGGAGTATAGCCTCGACGCGCTTTACCAGCTCTTCCATTGAGAAAGGCTTGGTGATATAGTCGTCGGCACCCTTGTCAAAACCTTCCAGCACGTCTTCCTTCTGTACGCGGGCTGTGAGGAAGATGATTGGCACCTGTGTGTTGATTTGGCGGATTTCGCCGGCCAGCGTGAAGCCGTCCTTCTTGGGCATCATCACGTCGAGGATGCAGATGTCGTATTTGTCTTTCTGGAACTCGCGGAAACCAACTTCGCCGTCAGGGCAGAGCACTGCGTCGTAACCTTTGGCGATAAGATATTCGCACAGCAATGTTCCGAGGTTCTCATCGTCCTCGCAAAGCAGAATCTTAGTTTTGTCTTCCATGGTATTTTCTGTTTTAATGTAATTATTCTGTTAATTATTTGTTGTCGTATTTGTTTTGTGGATGATCCTAAGGTCAATCCTCATCGTGAATCACCGGCAGCTTTATGGTGAACGTTGAGCCTTTGCCGTATTCGCTGTCAACCTTTATCTCACCGTCGTGCAGGTCAACGACCTTCTTCACGTAGGCCAGTCCGAGACCGAAGCCCTTGACATCGTGCACGTTGCCTGTGCCAACGCGGTAGAACTTCTCGAATATCTTCTTCAGGTCGTCTTTCTTTATGCCCTTGCCGGTGTCGTGGATCGAGAGGTAGAGCCATTTGTCATCGTTCCATGTCTTGAGGAACACGTCTACGGGCTCGTCGGTCTTGCGATATTTCACGGCGTTGTCCATGAGGTTGAATATCACGTTCTGGAAGTTCACTTCGTCTACGTAGATTTCTGAGTCAATAGCCCCAATGTCCACGTTTATCTTACCGCCTGTGTGCTCCACGCGCAATGAGAAACTGTTGGCGATAGACTCCACCATCTCGTTGAGGTCGAGGTGCTTTTTCTTGAACGATGACTTCTTGCGGTCGAACATCGACATTTGCAACACTTTCTCTACGAGGAAGCGCAAGCGCTTTGTCTCGTCGGTGATGACCCCCACCAGGTGTTTCCTCATCTTCTCGCTCTTCGTCACGGTGTCGTCGTTGAGCATCTGTGTGGCGAGCGATATGCTGGCTATCGGCGTCTTCAGTTCGTGGGTCATGTTGTTCACGAAGTCGTTCTTTATCTCGTTGTATCGCTTCTGCCTGAACACTATCACGAGGGTGATGATGAACGTCACGAGAAGGATGAGCGTGAAGAACACGCTGGGGATCATGAACTTGACGCTTGAGTAGATGTAGCTGTTGATGTTAGGGAAGTGAACCCTCACCACGCCCATCTTCGATGAAGGATCGTTGCGGAAGAGCACCTGCGTGTAAGTGAATTCCGAGCCTTCTTCGCTGTAGTCGGGACAACGGTATACTTCGCGTCCGTCTTGCGTTGTCACGGTGAAGTGGTAATGGATGTTCACCCCGTTGTTTATCAGCTCTGCCTTAAGGTCCTGGTCCAGGATCTTGAAGTTGACACGCTCTTTCAGCGGCTTGTCTGAGGCGGAGTAGAGCATGTTCATCACAACCTCGTCAACAAGTGCCTTCTGGTAGATGTATCTGTTCTTCACGATCTCTTGCAGCGAACGGCTTGCCGCATTGTTCGAGTTCTTGTCGTTGATCAGAATCATGGCTTTCGGCATCTTTACCGGGTCGTCAGTCTTCATCTTCATGCGGAACGTTATGTAGTTGGAACCGCGGAAGCCTGGTGCCGACTGGTGCGACAATGAGTCGGCATCGCCAGTTTGGTTGTTGGACAAACCTTTTACTTCTTTCTTCTTGGCGGCCTCTCTGACGTCTTTCTCCAGATACCTTAAAGTCTCATTCAGCTCAAGGTTGCGTGAGGCTTGGTAGAGGGCACGGTTCACACTTTCGTCAAACTGCTCTTTCTTCATGTTTGCCATCTCGCGGATATACGTGAGCTGCAATAAGAGCAGTATTATGAAAGACAGTCCCATAATGACCGCTATTGTCCATATCGTCTTCTTTTTCATGCCGCAAAGATACGCATTAACTTAATTGGTTAACATTTTAGTGTTAACAAATTGCGGTCGCTTTTTATATATTAACACCATATTTGAAATAATGGTATATAATAACATAATATACGTAACAAAAGCCTTATCTTCTCGATATTCAAACCATGCATTGCGTTTACAGCGTCAGGTCATCGCTGGATTAGCAATCGGGTAGGGGAAAAACCGTTTCTTCTGTCAGCTCCGTTGATTTTCGTATATTAATAATTGTTATTGAGGCTTTTCTCTGAAAAAAAATCCTTACTTTTACAAAACCAAACTAAACGAAAGAAATATGACGTGCCTAAAAACTTTTCTGCTGACATTGTTTTTGTTGGCAGTTTCTGTGAGCTCTATGCTTGCCAATGACAAGTCGAAGAGTCTTGAACTGTTGGACCTGGAAGTGTCGCGTGCTAAAACATATATAGAAAAGAAAGAAGCAGAGATATCCCGTTTGAGGGGAAATCTGCAAGTGGCAACTAATGTCACCGATCAATATTTGTCTACAAAACAATTGGCAGTGGCTTATTCCAAGTTTAACAGTGATTCTGCGCTGATATATTTGAGAAAATGCCAAGAGTTGGGCAGAGCCATGAACAATAAGGAGTGGTTTCAGGATGCATGTATTGCCGAGGCTCATGTTTATGGTGATAGAGGCGATGATTTCTCCGCAATGTCAGTTCTGAAAAATTTGGGTACGATAGAAGATATTAGCCCCAATTTGAAGAGGGATTATGCCGAGGCAAGTCTTTTCCGGTTTCTCAAATACAGTATCAAATCGAAAAACGACTCTGCTGTTTGGCAACAGGCCAATGAGACATGGAATGAACTTTCTTCTTATTTGCGGAAGGATGGTCCTACCTACTGCTTGTTTTATACCTTTTTTGTTCCACAATATGACGCAAAGAAGCTTGAAAAGGTTGTTCGTGGAATTTTAAGCCGCAGCACGTCTTATAGCAAAGAATCGGCGATGGCCTATTTGGACTTGTATAATGCCTTGAATAAGCAAGGTAGGAAAGACGAGGCGTTCGATGCGCTGGTTCAATCGGCTGTTGCCGATATTCGTTGTGCCAACAGAAGCTCCTCTTCTTTGGTGAGTGTTATACAGATTCTTCGCGATGAGTCTTGTCCTTACCGGAATTTGTCTAATTATGCCAAGCTGTGTATGGACAATGTGACTAATTATAGAGATGTGGGGCGTAGTATCAAATTGCTGGAGGTGCAGGAACAACTGGAGCAACTTTTGGAAGAGAGCTACAAAAAGCAGATGACAGCGCTTGCGGTATGTTTGTTTGTTATGTTGGTCATTATTGTAGGTGGCGTAGCGGCATTTGTCTTCCTAAGAAGAAAAGCCAGGTCAAAAGAGGCGATCTATCTTGCCCAGCAAAAGCAGATGGGCGAACTTCGTGACGAGATAAAGACAGCAAGACAGACTTTACAACAGTCTGACGAAGCTTTCAAGAAACAACATTCCAAGGACCTGTACAGCGATTCAATGCTTGTCAAGTCGCTGACTTTATGGTCGTCGATGCTGAAGGACAGCACTGCATTCAAGAAAGAGGTTTCCAATCTGCTTCAGACCGGAATGCAACGCAAGGTGCAGGATGTGGTTAAAAAAGCTGTTTCTCATGATACATCTTTCAGCCAACTTTTTGCTTGGTTTGACGAGATTTATTTATCGCTCCATCATGATTTTGTAGAAAGACTCAACAGTGTGTTGAATGAAAACGCACGTTTTGTCGCAGAAGAGAAAAACCGTTTGTCGCCAGAATTCCGAATCTTTGCCTTGATAAGTTTGGGAGTCACTGATACGGCCACGATAGCGGACATATTGCACTATTCTTCCCAAACCGTGTACAACTACAGGTCGAAGATGGGACATAATACGAAGGAACCAGAGTTTGATCTTAACAAATTTGTGCAGGAGATGTATCAAGAAGGGTAATTCTACGTTAATATGCCTTTAATCTTTGTTTACTAAATCATAGGGGAGGTGGGAGTGTAAGTTGTTGAAAATCAGATGTGACTCTATACTTTTCGTTTACTAATTCATTTCATGCAATTGTAACATTTGAGTTTATCCGTTAATTTTGCGGCAGAAAGTTCGGACAACCGGTGTTCAGAATGTTAGCCAAAAATAATTAACGATAAACTAAAAACATGAGACGGAACAAATTATTAAATGTAGCATTAGTCGTAGGCATGGCGGTATCCTTTTCTATGAAGGTGGGAGCGCAGCCTAAACTTACGCCTCATAATATAGATGAGGTCATCAGTGCAATGACCTTACAGGAGAAGGCACTCATTGTTGTCGGTACAGGATCGCAGGGTCCCTACGCCAACCTCGGCTCCTTTGCCAAGCTCGTAGACGGTGCCGCCGGAACCACAGCCGCCATCCCACGTTTGGGCATCCCCTCTGTAGTACTTACCGATGGTCCTGCCGGTGTACGCATCGATCCCATCCGCAATTACGACAGTCAGCACACCTATTATTGTACCCACTTCCCCATAGGCACCTGCCTCTCCTGCAGTTGGAACACCACTCTCGTGCAGCAGGTCGGCGCAACCATTGGCAATGAGGTGCTCGAGTACGGCTGCGATGTGCTGCTTGCTCCAGGTGTCTGCATCCACCGCAACCCCCTCTGCGGCCGCAACTTCGAATACTATTCAGAAGACCCCGTCCTCGCCGGCAATATAGCTGCTGCCTATATCAACGGTATACAGAGCCAGGGCGTCGGCACTTCAATCAAGCATTTTGCCTTCAACAGTCAGGAGACAGCCCGCATCGGCACCGATTCACGTGTCAGCCAGCGTGCAGCACGCGAGATCTATCTCAAGAACTTCGAGATAGCCATCAAGAAGAGTAACCCCTGGACCGTGATGTCAGCCTATAACTCCATCAATGGCACCTTGACCTCCGAGAGCCATGACCTCCTCACCACCATCCTCCGCGACGAGTGGGGATACAAGGGAATGGTAATGACCGACTGGACCGGCGGCTACGACCCAATATGGCGTGACGGCAAAACCGACCGCCCTGCCAACATCCATGCAGGCAACGACCTCATCGAACCCGGTGAGGCTGTAGATACAGAGACAATAGTGAAGGCTGTGGAAAGTGGCAAACTTCAGGAAAGCGATCTCAACACAAGTGTAAAACGAATTCTCGAACTCGTCGTAAAGACTCCAAGATTCAATGGGTATAAATACAGCAACAAGCCTGACCTTAAGGCACATGCCCTTGTAACACGCCAGTCGGCAGTTGAGGGCATCGTACTGCTCGAGAACAACGGAGCTCTGCCTTTCGCCAGCAACGTGAAGAATGTGGCACTCTATGGTGTGGCAAGCTACGACCCCATCTCCGGCGGTACCGGTTCGGGCAATGTCAACAGAGCCTACACCGTCTCCCTGGTAGAGGGCTTCCGCAACAACGGGTATATTACCAATACCGATGTGGTGGCTTATTACACCAACTACATCAAGAAAGAGAAGGCCGAGATAGCCAAAAAACCGCATGAGTGGTGGCAGGCTACCCCAATTCCCGCTGAAGTTATACCATCTGCCGACCAGCTTACAGCAGCAGCCAAGACCAGCGATATTGCCGTTATCACCCTTTGCCGCCAGGCAGGCGAAGGCAGCGACCGTGCAGCCAGCGAGTTCTATATCACCGACAATGAAAAACAACTCATCAGCCAGGTGACCGAGGCATATCATCAGCAGGGCAAGAAGGCTGTTGTCGTACTCAACATGGGTTGCGTAATCGAGACCGCTTCGTGGAAGAATATTCCCGATGCTATTCTGCTGCCATGGCAGTGTGGTCAGGAGATCGGCAATTCTGTTGCCGACGTGATGAGCGGCAAGCAGAGCCCTTCGGGCAAGTTGCCTATGACGTGGCCCGTCAAGCTGGAGGATGTAGCCTCTACAGCCAACTTCCCCACTGACGCTCCACAGATCGGTTTCTCCGACCGTAAACTCAGTCGTCTGCAGACAGTGAAGAACGTAGGCTACACCAATTTCGAAGAAGATATCTATGTCGGTTACCGCTACTTCGATACATTCAAGAAAGGAGTTTCTTATCCGTTCGGTTATGGATTGTCTTATACTACATTTGACTATCAGAACGTTGCGGCAAAAGACAACAAGGACGTCGTTGAAGTCTCTGTTGATGTAAAGAATGTAGGCAGCCGTGCAGGCAAGGAAATCGTAGAGCTCTATGTCACAGCCCCGAAGGGTAAGCTGGAGAAACCAGCCAAGGAATTGAAAGCATTTGCCAAGACGCGTGCATTGAACCCCGGCGAGACAGAAACGCTTGTCTTGAAGGTCAAGAAGGAGGATTTGGCGTCATTCGACGAGAAGAGTTCATCTTGGATTGTGGATTCGGGCAAGTATGCTTTCAAGGTGGCAGCCTCTTCAAGAGACATCAAGGCTACGGTATATGTGCCTGTGAAGGGAGCAAAGAAGAAAGTTCACAACGTCCTGAAGCCTCAGGTGAAGCTGAATCTCCTGACACAGAGTAAGAAAAACTAAAAGTAGAAATATTGGTCATCCGGAATTGGAAATCTATATTCCGGAAGACCTTAAAACAAAGACAAAGTCTATTATAACCCAAAAATTATGAAAAACAAATATTTGTTTGCCACCGCATTGATGATGGCATCTTCTGCAACCATGTTTGCACAGGAACTGGCACAAAAGGATTCTATCCCCAACACTAAGGAGGTGAAGAACCGCAATGTGATGCTGAACGCTTCTTCCGACAACCAACCTCGCCAGATCTCCATAGGTTTGCCTTCGGAGATGTCTGCGACCATCTACGAGGACGGCACTCCGGTGTCGTGGACATGGTGGCCATTGCTCCCGTACTTCTATTGGGCAAGCAGCCCGATGTATAGCAAGGTAGGACTGACTTCTCTCAGTGAGAATGCCATCACCAACGGTTCTGTCAACTACAGTGTAGACTCTTGGTCAAGAGAGGGCGGCGACAAGTTTGAGGGTCATGCCGACTACACCACCAACTCCTATGGCCTGCAGCGTTTCGACGCCTCTATCGCCGGTCCTATCAAGAACGGTTGGAGCTACGCCCTCAGTGCCTATGTCAACCACGACCCTGGTACCAACAAGCTTGCCGATGCAGCTATCCAAAACGACATGAAGCAGGTGAAGGCTACCGTCACCAAGCATTTCAACAACAACAAGGGTAAGATCAGCCTCAACTACAAGTACAGCATGTACAAAGGTATGGGTGACGGAACTGGTCCTTTCATCTACGTTGGTGACGGCAGTGTGAAGGAGTATGAAGGCTTCAACCTTGGCAAGGACGGTTATCTGCCGGCAAACAGCCAGTTGTCATACATGGACGTTGTAGACGGCAAGATGAAGTATCTCCTGCGCAACAAAGACAACCATGCCCTCAGCCAGGATGTCAACCTCAATTTCGAGTACAACTTCCGCCCAGACCTCCACTTCACCTTCCTCAGCAAGTACCACTATGCTGACACCTATTATGCATCACTTAGCTCAGCCGGTATCGGTGAGGCAACTGCTACAAGCGGCTACACCTATGCCTACGATACCGAAGGCCACAGTGCCGGAGACGTCTTCACGGGCAAGTACAATACCCGCTACTTGATGCGCATCGTGGGCAGTGAGCGCGCATGGTACAACACCGCTGAGCTCAAGGGTACTACCCATAACAAGAAACACAACTGGCGTGTGGGTGCCAACGCATGGTGGATTCTCCCCGAAGACGTGCAGAGCACAGGCATCTATGCCCACACGGTAGAGAAAGACCCAGTGTGGCTCGAACTCGGTGGCAACCAGGGCATCGTCTTCAACACCGGCGGCAACTACTATGATACCCACGAGATCAAGACCGGCATCTATGCATCCGACGATTGGCAGGCTACCGACCGTCTCTGGCTCTCTGCAGGCGTACGTCTCGAATACTACAAGGTGCAGGGATGGAATGCTGCTGCCAAGAAGGGCGCTTACGACACAGAGATTGCTTATCCTGAGAACGTTCGCAATGCTGGCTTTAACCTCACACAGATGACCAAGACCAAAATCGATGAGGGCTGGTTCAATCCGGCTGCTGCCATCAACGCCCGTTACACTATCGCCCACGGCTTTGGTGTGCTGGCTGAAGGCATCTTCACCAAGTCGGCTCCCGGTTCACCTAACTTCGCCAGCGACGAGTTGCCTAACGTTGACCCCATCTACACCTACTTTGCCAAGGGCGGTCTCTTCTGGAACACTCCATGGATGAAGCTTGTCTCGCAGGTTTCGCTCATCAAGAAGACCAACTACCAGCGCGGTGCACAGTTCACCAACCCTAACGATGCAAGTGACATCTGCAACATGCTCACCACTTACGACATCCAGACACTCGGATGGACCACTGACGTTGTCCTGACTCCGTTCAAGGGCTTCAGCTTCCACGGTTTGCTCACACTGCAGAGTCCTAAGTACAAGAACTATGCTCTGACAGCCAATTTCGCTGACGGCAGCAGCCTCACCTACGACTTCAACGACAAGATCACCACAGGCGTCAGCAAGGTGCTCATAGAGCTTGACCCAAGCTACATGTTCAGCAAGTTCAGAGTATGGGCCAGCTTCCGCTACTTCAGCAAGCAGTATATCAACAAGACCAACTCGCTCTACTTCAACGGTCGTTGGGAGACATTTGCCGGTGTTGACTACAACCTGAACAAGCACGTGTCATTCGGCCTCAACTTCGTCAATCTCTTCAACCAGAAGGGAGCAAGCGGCAGCATCAGCTCGGCTGACCTCGTGACCGACACATCTGCCTACAAGAACTATCTGATGTGTGGTTCATACATCCGTCCGTTCACCGTAGAGCTTGCTACACACATAAACTTCTAATCTTATTTCAATAATACTGATATGAAGAAAATCTTTATTATGGCAGTGGCTTGCTTTGCAAGCCTTGCTTCCTTCGCACAGACAATGCCCCTCGTACGCACCCATGTACAGCAGGGTGACATAGAGGGTATCGTTCAGTATGGTCTTGGTGTCTTCAAAGGCATCCCCTACGCACAGCCCCCAGTAGGCAATCTCCGTTGGAAAGCCCCAGTGCCTGCAGGTCCATGGAAAGGTGTCTATGTGGCCGACACCTGGCAGGCGCGCCCTATGCAGCCTGTAGACCCCAACAACCCAAGCGAGACACAGCGTGTATCTGAAGACTGCCTCTACCTCAACATCATGACACCAGCCAAGAAGGCCGACGAGAAGCTCCCTGTGCTGGTATGGATTCACGGTGGCGGTTTCATCACCGGTTCAGCCCTCAGCCCCAACGGCACTAATTTGGCCAAGCAAGGCGTGGTGTTTGTAAGTATCGAGTACCGTACAGGTTCTCTCGGCTTCCTCTCCATCCCTGAACTCACCAAGGAGTCGCCCACACACACGTCCGGCAACTACGGTCTTATGGACCAGATTCTCGGTCTGAAGTGGGTGAAGAACAATATCGCAGCCTTCGGCGGCGACCCTGACAAGGTGACCATCTGCGGCGAGTCTGCCGGTGGTATCGCTGTGAGCATGCTCTGCGCCTCTCCCCAGGCCAAGGGGCTCTTCCGTGGTGCCATCTGCGAGAGCGGCGGCAGCTTCTGCCCCGTTGACAGCGTGCGCATCGACAACAACGGCATCTGCGATCAAAAGGGTGCTGAGGCTTTCGGCCTTGCATATATGAAGCGCATGGGCGCCAAGTCGCTCGACGAGCTCCGCAAGATGGATGCCGCGCATCTTGTGAACGATCCTAACAGCTCTGGTGTGGGCGGTTTCTGGCCATGTGTCGACGGTTATGTCATCACCGACGACCAGTATAAGCTCTACGAAAAGGGTGAGTTCAACGATGTTGACGTACTTGTCGGCACCAACTCTGACGAGGGTACTATGTTCGTACGCCCAACCTCGGTAGCCGACTATCAGCAGATGGTCAACAAGACCTACGGCAAGTTCGGCAAGAAGGTGCTCAAGGCTTATCCTGCTGCCAACGACTCACTGACCTATTATGCTCAGAGCGACATCTTCCGTGAGACAGCCTTCGCATGGCCAACCTATGCTTGGGCCAACCTCCAGAAGAAGAACGGCAAGGGCAAGGTATACATGTACTACTTCGACATCATGTCACCCTTCTGCTGGGGTGGTCCAAAGACGGTAGCCCGCGGTGCCGGACACGCTATGGAGATGAGCTACACTTTCAATGTGCCTATGGGCGGCAGTCCTATCAACGACAACCGCCCCGCACAGGAGAAGAAGATCTCCGACCAGATATCAGCCTACTGGGTCAACTTTGTGAAGAACGGTAACCCCAATGGCACCGGACTTCTTGAGTGGCCTGAGTATGACCAGAACAAGCCAACAGTGATGTACTTCAACAACGACTTCAAGGTCATCAATGTGCCCAACAAGGACAAGCTCGACCTCATGGAAGACTTCTACAAGTGGAAGAGAAGCACATGGGTTTATAGAAAATAGGGTTTAGAGATTAGTTTATAAGAAGTCTTATTTCTCAGGTTTAGTTTGGTTAGCCATGGTTTGTGGCACACTCCCTTGTGTGCCCTGCCATGGCTACTTTTTTTGTTTATCCGCTTGTATAGTAGGGGATAGGTTTGAAAATAAAAGTAGGAGAAAAACAGTTTTGTTTTTCTCCTACTCGATAAGTCTTTATTTATACTGGACAGCGGGTTGTCCTTTTATGTCAATTATTGCAAGTCCATTGCTTATTCTTCATCCTTCTGCTCTGCCTCGTGAGCAGCAATGAGCTTGTTCTGGATGTCGTTTGGCACGAGCTCGTAGCTTGCGAACTTGGCGTTGAACGAAGCTCTGCCGCCTGTGAGCGAGCTGAGAGCGACGCTATAGTTGGACAGCTCCTTGTAAGGAATCTTAGCCGTGAGCTTCTGGTAGCCGGCCTCAGCATCCATGCCCATGATGATGGCGCGACGGCCCTGCAAGTCGCTCATCACGTCGCCCATGTAGTCGGCCGGAACATAAACTTCGAGGTCGTAGATAGGCTCAAGAATCTTCGGGCCAGCGGTCTTAAATGCCTCAGAGAAGGCGTGGCGTGCAGCTAATGTGAACGAAAGCTCGTTTGAGTCAACCGGGTGCATCTTGCCGTCGTAAACTACCACGCGAACGTCGCGGGCATAGCTGCCGGTCAACGGGCCACGCTCCATGCAGTCCATTACACCCTTGAGGATGGCAGGCATGAACCTGAGGTCGATAGCGCCGCCGACGACAGAGTTGATAAACTGCAGCTTGCCGCCCCATGGAAGGTCTTTCTCCTCTTTCGACTTGATGTTCATCTTGAACTCCTGACCGTTGAACTTGTAGCTCACAGGGTCGGGCATGCCTTCAGCGTAAGGCTCCACAATGAGAGCCACCTCTCCGAACTGTCCGGCGCCGCCGCTCTGCTTCTTGTGGCGATAGCTTGCCTGTGCTTTTTTGGTGAGAGTCTCGCGGTAAGGCACGCGTGGCTCCTCGTATTCCACCTGCAGCTTCTCGTTGTTCTCCAAACGCCACTTCAGCACGCGCAGGTGGAACTCACCCTGTCCGTGCACGATGGTCTGGCGAAGCTCCTTGCTCTGCTCTACTACCCATGTGGGATCCTCTTGCTTCATCTTCAGCAATGCCGCCATCACCTTCTCCATGTCTTGTGGGTTGGTTGCCTTGATAGCACGAGAGTATTTCGGGCGCGGGAACTTCACGAAGTCGAACTTTGTGTTGTCAAAGTCCTTGTCGTCGAGAGTGTTGCCTGTCTTCACGTCTTTCAGCTTCACGGTGCAACCAATGTCGCCAGCCTCCATCTCGTCTACAGCTATGCGGTTGCTTCCGGCGCAAGCGTAAATCTGTCCGATGCGCTCCTTTGAGCCGCGGTCAGCGTTTGTGAGGTCATCGCCTGATTTCACCTTGCCGCTCATGACCTTGAAATAGCTCACCTCGCCAATGTGCGGCTCCATGCTTGTCTTGAAGAAATAGAGGCTCTCCGGACCGTTGGAGTCGGCAGGCACCTCGTTGCCGCGTGTGTCGCGATAGTGAGGCATGTCGCTGACGAATGGAACCACGTTGCCGAGGAATTCCATGAGGCGTTGTACGCCCATGCTCTTGTGAGCGTCGACACAGAAGATTGGGAACATGTCGCGGTTTATCAGACCCTTGCGGATTCCCAGACGCAGCTCGTCTTCTGAAAGCGAGTTCTCGTCTTCGAAGAATTTCTCCATCAGGGTGTCGTCGTTCTCGGCAGCAGCCTCTACCAGTGCGCGGTGCAACTCAGCGGCCTTTTCCATCTCCTCAGCAGGGATGTCCTCGCGCTTTGGCTCGCCGCCGTCGGGTCCCCACGACAACTTCTTCATGATGAGTACGTCGATGAGGCTGTGGAAGTTTGGACCGGTCTGAAGCGGATATTGAATCTGTACACATTTGTTTCCGTAAATCTCCTGCATCTGCTCGATGATGTTGTCGAAGTCGCATTTGTCGGAGTCCAACTGATTGATGAGGAAGATGACAGGCTTCTTCAGCTTCTCGGTGTAGCGGAAGTTGTTTTGCGTGCCAACCTCAGGGCCGTACTGGCCATTGATGAGGATCACGGCCTGGTCGGTGACGTTAAGAGCCGTGATGGCACCTCCTACGAAGTCGTCGGATCCGGGGCAGTCGATTATATTGAGTTTCTTCTTGTTCCATTCGGCATGGAACACAGTTGGGAATACTGAGTAGCCAAGGTTGAGCTCAACAGGCATGAAGTCGGAGACGGTGTTCTTCGACTCTATGGTACCACGACGCTTGATGACTCCAGCCTCGTACAACATGCTTTCGGCAAGCGTGGTCTTGCCGCTACCTTTGGCGCCAATGAGCGCGATGTTTTTAATTTCGTTGGTCTGATAAACTCGCATATCAAAAGTGTTTTAAAGTTAGTCTTGATTACCCCCCTATGGGGTTTATTGTTTAATCCTTTGATAAAGTTAGGGAAAAAAACAACATGTTCAAAGAAAAACCATGGGAAAGTGCTATATTTTAAAAGAAATTAGTAATTTCGTGTTCAAATAAAGAAAAAATATACACAGTTTTGAACAATATGTCTTCCTCTGCGGGTCTTTATCTCCACATTCCGTTTTGTGCGTCGCGATGTGTCTATTGCGGTTTCTATTCCACCACGTCATTGTCGCTCCGCCAGCGTTACGTCGATGCGCTATGCCGGGAAATGCGAATGTTGCCGTTCAAGCCGAAAATATCAACTATATATCTTGGCGGAGGCACTCCAAGTCAGCTGACCCACGATGAGCTTCAGCAGTTGTTCTCATGTATATATAATGTATATGATGTGGCTCCCGACGCGGAGGTTACGATGGAGTGTAACCCCGACGATATTTGTGAAGGTATGTTCAACGAACTTCCCGTTAACAGGGTGAGCATGGGTGCGCAGACCTTTTCTGACGATCGGTTGCGATTCCTACGGCGCCGCCACACATCGAAACAAGTTGGACTGGCTGTGGACATGCTTCGCCATGACGGCATCGACAATATCAGCGTTGACCTGATGTTTGGCTTCCCCGGCGAAACGCTTGACGATTGGAAGCATGACGTAGCTCATGCAGTATCGCTCAATCCCGAGCACCTTTCCGCCTATGGCCTGATGTTTGAGGAGGGCACTCCGCTCTACCGTATGCTTGAAGTGGGCAAGGTGGAAGAGATAGACGAGGAGCTGAGCTTGAGGATGTATTCGGAGCTTGTCGACATGCTCGAGGCCGCAGGCTACGAACATTATGAGATAAGCAACTTTGCAAGGCACGACGGCAGCGAGGTGAGCAAGTGGCGCAGCCGGCACAACTCCAGTTACTGGCACGACATCCCGTATATCGGTTTGGGTGCCGGTGCGCATTCCTATTACCAGATGACGCGCCATTGGAATCCCGACAATATAATAATGTATATGGATGCCGTCGAACATGGCCGCTTGCCTTTCGAGGAAGAGAAGATAGACAGCGGCACCCACTACGATGACATCATAACTACCGCCTTGCGTACCCGTGAAGGCATTTGTCTAGACCGGCTTGACAGCAGCCACCGCACTTTCCTGCTCGACAATGCCAAACCGTATGTTGACAGAGGCTTGCTAGCTTTAGACCGTGGCCACCTTCACCTGACCCGTGAAGGCATAAACGTCAGCAACAGCATAATGAGCGATTTGATGGACGTGTGACGCAGAAGAAATGTAAAAAAGGCTCACTAACAAGTGAGCCTTCAGTACTTTCTCATGTTTATATAATGTGTACGATGTCGCTCCCGATAAATTTGCGGCTGAGTTTATAAGACAGAGGCCAGCATCAATGCCATTGCTATAAAGACGAACGCGATGAGCACTATGACTGTTGAACAGTAGACGAGGGTTGCGCAACCTATTGACCTGAGCCACGACAGGCGGTAGATGCCGCGATATGCCCAAGCGATGTAGAACAGATGGACGAGGTCGAAACTGTCGATGAAACTGAAAAAGGCATACAGGTAAACAAATATGACATAGTGCTCCAATAGCGTGAGCCGCCGCCCGTAGAATTTACGCTTCCGGAACACCAGATAAGATATTGAACCGTAGATGGGGAACAGGGCAAAGAGGGTAAGCGACACGTCGCTTGTGAGCTTTTCTTTTACCACCTTCATTACTGCTGCCGTCCGGCTTCGTCCTGCTGTTTGTTTTGCTGCGTTCCAACGCTCATAGGCTCTGCGGAAGTCACTGTTCTTGTCGGCTTCTTTCAAGAGTTCTTCAGATACGATTTTGTCTAAAATGCCAACGACGGTTAAGTTCTTCTTCTCACCGCCATGGGCTATCTGGCCGAAGATGTTGCTGCACAATGCCACGACCGAGACAGCTATCAGGAAAGTGCTCACCGGGTTTTGGTAGATCACGCGGTGCCCCCTGAAATAATCGCGTATCATGTAGCCGGGGCGCAGCGCAATGTGAATGATTGTTCTGATGAAGTTGCTCGACAACTGCGGATATGCCTCGCGGAATGTCTTGAGCAGACGCGGCTTGCCTCTTCCCGCATCCCTGTGTTGCCCGCAGCGCGGACAGTAGTTGCCGGCAAAGACATGCCCGCAATGACTACAAGTAGCCTCTTCGCGCGACACCGGTGAAGTGGGTGTGCCGCGTTCCACGAATACCTGCAGGCGGCGCCAACTGCGGTGAAGAGAGTTGGCTGCATTCTTTGCTATGTTTGTGAATTGTTTCATTTTAACAAAAAAGGCCGACGCCTCGTGAGAAGTGTCAGCCCTTGTGGAAGATTATTTCGTGCCTTTTTCCTTGTAGACATTGTAGAAATAGGCTTTGATGTCAGCGTCGATGTCCACAATGTTTCTCTTGCCTGTGACATAAGGCTTAATGTAGACCGTGGCGACAAAGCAAGCCAAGCCAATGATGAGGGCCACAATGAACCTGAACAGCTCGTTCTTGATAAAGTCGGTATTGGTAAAACCAATGATGACAATGACAGGCAAGGCGAACAACAGCCAGTCGCCTGCGGTGTTCATCTTGCCGTTGTTCTCGCGTTCTTCTTTGAGCGCGCGAGGTGCCTGTCTTATCAGGTCTGCCTTGTTTTTTTCCCAATAAGTCTCAAAGTCGCGGGGGTAAGAGTTTTCTGTCATGGCTTTAGTCTTGTTTGTTGACCTCGAAGGTAGACCACAGCTTGTCTTGTGGCAGTGGCGAAACCGCATGGATGGTCTCTTTCGACACGGGATGTATGAACTCCACCTCGTGTGAGAGAAGCGATATGCTTCCGTCTGGGTTGGAGCGTCGCGCGCCGTACTTCAAGTCGCCCTTTATTGGACAACCCATTGCCGCGAGCTGGCAGCGTATCTGGTGGTGACGCCCTGTCATCAGCCTTACTTCCAAGAGGTTGTAGTTGTCGCTGCTTGCTATTACGCGGTAGTGCAGTATGGCTTTCTTTGCCCCCGGCACCTCATGGTTGTAGGCATAGCTCTTGTTTTGCTTTTCGTTGCGTGTCAGCCAGTTGGTCAACGTGCCTTCTTGCTGAGGCGGCATCTCGTGAGTTATCGCCCAATAAGTCTTGTGGACTTCGCCCTTGCGGAACATGTCGTTGAGGCGCGAGAGAGCCTTGGACGTGCGTGCGAAAACCACAAGGCCCGACACAGGACGGTCAAGGCGATGCACCACACCGAGGAACACGTTGCCCGGCTTGTGATACTTCGCCTTGATATAGTCTTTCACCGTCTCGGAGAGTGGCTTGTCGCCGGTCTTGTCGCCCTGCACGATCTCGCCACTCTCTTTATAGATGATGATAATATGATTGTCTTCGTAAACTGGCTTCATTACATATTCATACCGCCATCAACCTGGATCACCTGACCAGAGATGTAGCTTGAGAGGTCTGAAGCGAGATAGAGAGCCGTGTTTGCGATGTCGTCCACCGTTCCGGCGCGGCGCAAAGGAATGTTCTTGATCCAAGCCTTGCGGATGTCGTCGGGCAGAGCCTGAGTCATGGCAGTGTCGATGAAGCCGGGGGCGATGGCGTTGGCGCGGATGCCTTTTGCACCCATCTCCTGACCGATGCTCTTGGCGAGGGCGATGAGGCCGGCCTTAGACGCAGCGTAGTTGCACTGTCCGGCATTGCCGTGTACACCGACAACGCTTGACATGTTGATGATAGAACCGCCGCGCTGACGCATCATTACAGGCACGCAAGCGTGGATGAAGTTGAACGCTGACTTGAGGTTAACGTTGATCACGGCGTCCCACTGCTGCTCAGTCATGCGGAGCATCAAGCCGTCCTTTGTGATACCGGCGTTGTTTACGAGAATGTCGATTGAACCAAACTCTTCCTTGACCTTAGCCACGACCTCTGCAGTCTGTGCAAAGTCGGCAGCGTTGCTGGCAAATCCCTTTGCCTTTACGCCAAGAGCCTGGATGTCGCGCTCGGTCTGGAGGCCGCCATGCTCCTCGTCAATAAACAAGTCGGTGAAAGCGATGTTTGCGCCTTCCTGGGCAAACTTAAGGGCGATGGCCTTGCCAATGCCGCGTGCGGCTCCTGTTACGAGAGCTGTCTTTCCTGTTAATAATCCCATAATATTTGTTTCTTTTTACTGTTACTTTGTATATGTGTCATGCTCCGAACGATGGTCGGAAACACACCACTCTTGTTCTATTATTTACTATTTTAGTCTTATTTGTCTGCAAAATTACATCATTTAAGTGAGCCAAGCAAGAAAAAGACAGGAATATTACTCAAATAGGGTCTTTGACCGTGCGTTGCGCTCGTCCTCCTCCATGGCTCGCTTGAAGCAATCGCGGCATAGAGGCTCATATTCCTCTTTCTCACCAAGCATTACCTGGGCGTTGTTTTTAACGAGGCGGTGGCTTGCGTAGGCCAGCGAGCCGCATTTGACGCAAATGGCGTGAACCTTTGTCACCTCGTCGGCGATGGACAAGAGTTTCGGCATCGGGCCAAAAGGCTTTCCGAGATAGTCCATGTCGAGACCGGCTACAATGACGCGCATGCCATTGTAGGCCAGTTGGTTGCAGACATCGATGATGCCGTCGTCGAAAAATTGTGCTTCGTCGATGCCAATCACGTCGAAGCCCTGCGCTGCTTTCAGTATGGCGTTGGAATCGGCCACAGGTGTTGAGCCTATTGAGTTGTGGTCATGGCTCACCACCTTCTCGTCGGAATACCGCGTGTCGACTGAAGGCTTGAAAATCATGACGTGCTGACGTGCAATGCGCGCACGATTCAGCCTACGGATGAGCTCTTCGGTCTTGCCGGAGAACATGGATCCGCAAACCACCTCTATTCTGCCGGGGCGGTGGATTTCCCCCACGAGATTGTCAATCATAAATGCAAAGGTAAACAATATAATTTGAAGGAGCCTCTTAAAATATGCAAAGATTTTGTCAAAACCTTGTCGCATTGAAAAATATTCCCTACATTTGTTGCAATTATGGGCACATTATACATCGTTCCGACACCGGTGGGCAATATGGAGGATATCACTCTCCGCGCCCTCCGCATTCTCAAAGAGGCAGACCTCGTGCTTGCCGAGGATACCCGCACTTCGGGTATCCTGCTGAAGCATTTTGACATTAAAAGCCATCTTATGGCTCATCATAAGTTTAATGAACATGGCACCACAGCCGGCATAATAGAAAAGCTGAAGGCAGGAATGACCATAGCGCAAATCAGCGACGCCGGAACTCCCGGCATCAGCGACCCCGGCTTCTTCCTTGCGCGTGAGGCTGCGAGAGAAGGCATTGAGGTGGTGACATTGCCCGGAGCCACGGCATGCATACCAGCCATAGTCTCGTCGGGTCTCCCGTGCGACCGCTTCTGTTTTGAGGGCTTCCTGCCCCAGAAGAAAGGCCGCCAGACCCATCTTGAAAGTCTTAAAGAGGAGACACGCACAATGGTGTTTTATGAGTCGCCTTACCGCACATTGAAAACCCTGAAGCAGTTTGCCGAGGTGTTTGGAGGTGACCGCCAGGTAAGCGTGGCGCGTGAGATAAGCAAGATACATGAGGAACATGTCAGAGGCATGCTCGACGAGGTGATTGCGCATTTCGAAGAGGTGGAACCAAAAGGAGAAATCGTCATTGTGCTTGCGGGCAAGGAGAAGGTAAAGCCGGAGAAGAAGAACAAGCGGTACGACAACGGTAAGGAGGAACTGCCATGAGAGAACATTTGTCATATATCATAGTTGTACTTGTTTTGCTTCTTTGTGGTTGCAAAGAAAACAAGGCGCCTGTGGTTAACAGGCCGACGGTGACCGCTGACGACTCTTTGCAGCGGGTCATCTCGCAGCGTGACGCCCAAATCAACAGTCTCATGGCTACTATGAACGAGATACAGGATGGCTTCAACGACATAAGCGAGACCGAGCACCGCCTCAACATGATACAGGACGATGAGCGAACCGACAAATCAAGCGAGATAAAGGAAAGCATAAAGTTCATAGCAGACCGTATGCAGCAAAACCGTGAGCTTATAAAAAAGCTGCAGGGACAGTTGCGCGACAGCGATTTCAAGAGTCAGGAGCTCAAGAAAGTTGTTACCAACATGTTGCGCCAGTTGGACGAGAAAGACCAACAACTGCAACAGCTCAGGGCCGAGCTTGACGCCAAGAACATACACATTGCCGAACTCGACGAGACCATCAGCAACCTCAGCGACAACGTTACGGAACTGAAGAGCGAGAGTGACCAGAAGTCGCAAATAATAAACAGCCAGGAGAGCCAGTTGAATACCGCTTGGTATGTCTTTGGCACAAGGTCGGAGTTGAAAGACCAGCGTATTCTTGCGGGCGACAAGGTGTTGCAGCAGAACTTCAACAAAAACTACTTCACGAAGATAGACATACGCGTGACCAAGGAGATAAAGCTTTACTCTAAGTCGGCACGGCTGTTGACTTCGCATCCCGTTGGAAGCTACGAGCTAACCTGCGACAACAACAAGATGTACACATTGGTTATCACCAATCCGCAACTCTTCTGGAGCACGAGCAAATATCTCGTTGCAGTGGTGAAATAGTCGGCACGTCCGAAAAATACCGTCAGGCACGGCCCATTGTGCAAACTTAACCCCGGGGCTTTTGTGTCCTTGTGTCCGTCCGCAACACGACAGGCGTAAAGATTGATGAAAAATCACAACAAAAGCCTCTCTGAGAATCGATTTTTTTGAAAAACTTTTCCTCGTGTGCGATTTGAGGCCATTTTTGCGAGAATTATGCAACCGTCTAATAATCAAGAGGATAGAATTTTTAAGGTCTAAAGCATGGCCTAAATTTGGGCTTTTGATTCGGCTTTACGTTAGAATCGCGTTGCCTTTACGTTAGAATCGCGACGCCTTTACGTTAGAATCGCGACGCGATAGTGCTACTATCGCGACCCGATTTCATGCTTTTGGGGGCCAAAATCGGGTTGAAGACACCCTTTTTAACACTTTATACCCTCTTTCTCAGTTCTAGATGGTGTGCCCCTCAAGTGTTAAAATCTTGCTATAATTCTTTACAAAATTCCATCCCGATTATCGACGGACACAAAAAATCCCTGCTTGAGTGGTGCTTGCCACACAAGCAGGGAATTTTTCGTCTCTATGCTGAGCCGCATGGGTATCGCAGAGGCACCCGAATAGTTTTTATCGTCGTCTTGACGCGAAAAACGATTGCATAAGGGCCTTACACTCTTGTTCGAGCACTCCCCCAATGGCTTTGGCCTTAGGATGCAGGGCCCGGGGCGCGTAGACAGCGTAGCCGCGCTTCTCGTCGGATGCACCGTAGACAATGCGGCTCATCTGAGACCATCCCAACGCTCCGGCACACATCACGCATGGCTCAACGGTGACATACAATGTGCAGCCCGACAGATACTTGCCACCGAGAAGACTCGCAGCGGAAGTGATGGCCAGCATCTCTGCGTGAGCTGTCACATCGTGCAGCGTTTCCGTCTGGTTATGAGCGCGGGCAATGACCCTGCCATTGGCCACAATCACTGCCCCAACGGGAATCTCACCCTCCTCGTAGGCAGCCTTCGCCTCAGCTATGGCAAGCCGCATGAAATATTCATCTCGATTAGTTTGCTCTTCTTGCATAATTGGATTTTGTTTCCACAAAGTTAGCCTTTCTCTTTGAATTATAAAAGAAAAAGGCTATTTTTGCAAAATAATATTGCACGTAATGGCAGAACACAACGACTTCGGCAAATGGGGTGAAGACTATGCGGCTGATTACCTTCAAAAGAAAGGCTACATACTCTTGGAGCGCGACTGGACCTATGGGCGAAGCAAACGCGACATAGACATCATCTGCAAGACACCCGATATGACTACTGTGGTGTTTGTGGAAGTGAAGTCGCGTGGCAAAGACGATGTTACTGACCCTGAAGATGCTGTCGACAGAAAGAAGATGCGCCACCTGATGGTTGCGGCCGACGAGTATGTCAAGTCTCACGACATAAGCGAGGAACTGCGTTTTGACATTGTGGCAATCATTGGGAAAAGAAACAGCAAACAAGTAAAAGTAAACCATATTGAAGATGCGTTCAATCCTCTCCTTATTTAAAAAAGAAAAGAAAAAACAACCTAAGGTCAACTATATCAAGGTGGAGGAGACCGATTCCACTAGCACATATCTTAAAGATCACCTCTCGGAGGTTGAAGACGCTGGCTTGGGGTTGACAGTGGTTTCTGCCACATTCCAAACCTCTGGAAGAGGGCAGGGTACAAACAAATGGGAGAGTGAGCGCGACAAGAACTTGCTGTTTTCCATATTGTGTCATCCCATGTGGGTGCCGTTGCACTCCCATTTCCTCATATCCGAGGCAATAGCCATAGCCTTGCACGATGTCCTGTCCAAATATACCGGCGACATCATGATAAAATGGCCAAACGACATATATTGGAAAGACAAGAAGATAAGTGGCACGATCATTGAGAACTACTTGTCGCAAAAGCATATCCGCGACTGTATTATTGGTACGGGCATAAACGTGAACCAAATAGAGTTTCGCAGTGACGCACCCAATCCCGTGTCGCTTGCACAGATTTTAGGCAAAGAGGTTGACAAAGATGCATTGCTTAAAGATGTGGTAGATACTTTCCAGTTGTATCTCAACGACTTGCGCAATGGCAACTACGACAAGATAGTGAGTCTATACACGTCGTATCTGTACCGCGGCCACGGTTTCTACAAGTATCGTGACAATGACGGGGAGTTTGAAGCCGCATTTGTGGAGGTGGAAGACGACGGACATTTGATCCTTAGAGACAAGGACGCCACAATCCGCAGCTACGCTTTCAAGGAAGTGGAGTTTGTTCTTTAATAGATAACTTGATAACTATAAAATAAAAACAAATGGCACGTTTTAAGAGAATTCTGCTCAAGCTCTCAGGCGAGAGCTTGATGGGCAAGCAGGGATTTGGCATTGACCCTCAGCGACTTGCTGACTATGCTGCCCAAATAAAAGAAATACACGACATGGGCGTGGAGATTGGCATCGTGATTGGCGGTGGCAATATTTTCCGTGGACTCAGTGGATCACAAAAGGGTTTCGACCGCGTGAAAGGCGACCAGATGGGAATGTGCGCCACGGTTATAAACTCTTTGGCACTTAGTTCCGCATTGGGCGCCATTGGCGTGAAAAATAAGGTCTTGACTGCCATCAGGATGGAGCCGATAGGTGAGTTCTACAGCAAGTGGAAAGCCATTGAGGCTCTTGAGGCCGGATACATCTGCATATTCTCTGCTGGCACGGGCAGTCCTTATTTCACGACCGATACAGGCTCGTCGCTCCGAGGCATAGAGATAGAAGCCGACGTAATGCTGAAAGGCACACGTGTGGACGGTGTTTATACGGCTGACCCGGAGAAAGATCCTTCGGCAACGAAGTTCAAGGAGATTTCTTACCATGAGGTGCTTGAGCGTGGATTGAAGGTCATGGACCTCACCGCCATCTGCATGTGCCAAGACAACCGTCTGCCAATATACGTATTTAATATGGATATTGTCGGCAACCTCAAGAAAGTGATTGATGGTGAGGAAATAGGAACACTTGTAAAGCCGTAAGACCTCAAGAGGTTTTTACTGAAGAGGACAAGGATACTGTTATAGCCACCCATATATACAATGAACCCCGAAAGCCAGAAGAATGACTTTCGGGGTTCATTGTGTGTTTATCCGCGGTTTCTCAGTGCGCTGAGCAGTTCGGAGTTTTCTGCTGGTGAGCCAATAGTGATTCGGAGACAGTCTTTGCACATCTTTACCCGTGTGCGGTTCCTGACGATTATGCCCTTCTCAACGAGATAGTCGTATATGGCTTGTGCATCAGTCATGCGGGCGAGGAAGAAATTGGCGTCTGTCGGGAAGACCTCGAGACACTCCGGAAGTTCCTTGAAGGCTTGCACCATGTGTTTCCGTTCCAAAAGGATGATGTTGACCCATTTCTCTACCATCACCGCATTGTCGAGCACTTCAAGGGCTTGCTTTTGTGTTAGCAAGTTGACGTTGTATGGGTACTTCACCTTGTTGAACAGGTCAACAATCTCTTTGCTTGCGAACGCCATGCCCAAGCGGATGGCCGCACAGCCCCAAGCCTTGCTCATGGTGTTGAGCACGATGATGTTGGGGAACTCGGCTAAGCGTTTGCGGAATGGAGACAAAGTGGAGAAATCGCTGTAAGCCTCATCAACGACAACGATGCCGTCGAACTGTGAGAGCACTTTCTCTACCTCGCTAACCTCAAGGCTGTTTCCCGTGGGGTTATTGGGCGTGCAAAGCCACACCACTTTGGTATGCTTGTCGCATGCAGCCAAGAGCTTGTCGGCATTCAGTCGGTAGCCTTCGTCGAGCAGCACGGGCTTATAGGTCACGTCGTTGATGTCGGCGCACACCTTGTACATTCCGTAAGTCGGTTCAATGGCAACCACATTGTCTACCTGCGGCCTACAGAAGACTCTGTAGACCAAGTCGATGGCTTCGTCGGAACCGTTGCCGAGGAAAATGCATTCAGGCTTTACGACCTTATACTTGGAGAGCTTCTCCTTTACTTCCGTCTGCAATGGGTCGGGATAGCGGTTGAGGGGTGAGTTGTAAGGATTCTCGTTGGCATCGAGAAACACATGTGCCTCATGCCCACTGTACTCGTTGCGTGCTGAACTGTATGGGGCAAGTCTCCAGATGTTGGGTCTTACCAAGTCGTGAAGCTGTTTCATGTCTATTCGTTTTTCGTTTTGAGACTCTGCATACGTAGTCTCATGGCGTTTGCGTGTGCCTCCAGTTGCTCGTTCTCTGCCATGCAGACAACGGTCTTGCCAATGCTGCGGATACCGTCCTCGTTGAGGTATTGGAAAGTCACCTTGCGGTTGTAGCTGTCAAGGTTCACACCGTTGTAGGCAAGTGCATATTGGTGGGTAGGAAGCGTGTGGTTGGTGCCGCTGGCATAGTCGCCCGCACTCTCGCATGCCCATTGGCCGAGGAACACACTGCCCGCATTGATCACTTTGTCGGCAAGCTGCTCATATTGAGTCGTGGCAATGATAAGATGCTCGGGGGCGTAAAGGTTGCAAAGCTCCATTGCCTCGTCGCTGTCGTTTACGAGAACCAACTTCGAGTTCTCCAATGTCTTTGCTGCGAGCTCGCGGCGTGGAAGTGGCTCCAACTGTTTGCCGATCTCGTTTTTCACGTCGTTGAGAAGTTTTTCCGAAGTGGTAATCAGTATGACCTGTGAGTCGATGCCGTGTTCGGCCTGTGAGAGAAGGTCAGCCGCTACATAAACCGGATTGCTTGTCTCGTCTGCATAAACGCAAACCTCGCTTGGTCCTGCAGGCATATCAATGGCCACATCGTGGAGGCTCACCTGTTGCTTGGCAGCCATCACAAATTGGTTGCCCGGGCCGAATATCTTGTAGACCTTCGGCACCGTCTCCGTACCGTAAGCCATTGCGCCGATGGCCTGGACACCACCTGCCTTATACATCTTATTTACACCAGCTATCTTTGCTGCTGCAAGGATAGCCGGGTTTACCTTGCCTTCCTTGTTGGGAGGCGTACAGAGCACAATCTCTTTACAGCCGGCAATCTTAGCTGGTGTGGCAAGCATAAGAACAGTAGAAAAGAGCGGAGCTGTGCCACCGGGGATATACAGTCCTACCTTTTCTATGGCTATGCTCTTCTGCCAGCAAGTCACACCCTTGCAAGTTTCAATATGCTGGCCTTCACCAAACTGCTGCGCCTTATGAAAAGCCGCAATATTGTGGTGCGCCTGTATAAGAGACTCTTTCAAGTCAGCAGATATTGACTCAAAAGCCTCATCTATCTCTTCTTCGGTAACTCTTAAGGTCGACAGTTTGGCATGGTCAAACTTCTCCTCGTATCTTTTCACGGCCTCGTCGCCGTTCTCCTTAATGTCTTGAAGCACGCTCTCCACCGTGGCGTTGAGCTGCGACAAGTCCATGTGAGGACGTTCTACTATAGAGTTCCAGTCTGATCTTGCCGGATATTTTATGATGTTCATCTTTAAAGAATCATTTTTTCAATTGGGCTCACCAAGATGCCTTGTGCGCCAAGTTCCTTTAGTTTGTTTATAATCTCCCAAAAACGCTTCTCATCGAGCACGGTGTGTATGGCACACCAGTTGGGGTCGGAGAGGGGGATTATGGTAGGGCTCTTTATTCCAGGCAATACTGCGGCAATGTCGTCAATCTTGTCTTTGGGAGCGTTCATCATGACATATTTCTTGTCTTGTGCCGCTCTCACCGCCTTGAAGCGGAAGAGCATCTCGTTGAGAATGTCGTGCTTTTCCTCGTCCATGTTAAGGTTGCCAATGAGCAAAGCCTCGCTCTTGATTACGACTTCCACCTCCTTGAGGTTGTTGTGGACCAGCGTTGAGCCGCTGCTCACTATGTCGAAGATGGCGTCTGCCAAGCCTATGCCGGGGCTTATCTCCACAGAGCCCGTTATGACATGGATGTCGGCGTGAATGTTGTTTTTGTTAAGGAAACGCTGGAGAATGCCGGGATAGCTTGTGGCGATCTTCTTTCCGTTGAACCATTCGAGGCCGTTATAATTGGCACTCTTTGGAATTGCCAACGACAAGCGGCACTTTGAGAAACCAAGGCGGTCGATAATCTGAGCCTTTTCCTGTCGCTCCTCGTATTCGTTTTCACCAACGATGCCGATGTCTGCTACACCGCTGGCAACGCTTTGTGGAATGTCGTCGTCACGAAGGAAGAGCACCTCCAATGGGAAGTTGGTGCTCTGAACGAGCAAGGTGCGCTTGCTTGGACTCACTTTGATGTCCGCTTCTGCAAGGAGATTCATGCAATCTTCGTAAAGGCGGCCTTTTGACTGAATGGCAATTCTTAACATATTCTTATGTATTAGTGTCTTTTTTCTCTCTATTTGTCAATATTCATTGCAAAAGTAGCTCAATTTTCTTATATCTCCAATAAAGTTTGTAATTTTGTATGTATTAAGTCTATGAGGTTTCATATTAATTACATAATTTTCCTTTTCTGTTTGTTTTTCTTGGTTTCCTGCCAAGAAAAGAAGAAGGTTGAAATGACACCTTGGGGAACGCCGCTTGATGGCGATTCTATTCCGCAAGGCGATAAGTTCGGCCTTAATGACATTGTAAGCAATGGTGAGATGATTGTTGCCACATTGTCTGGTCCTGAGACTTATTACGACTATCATGGCCGCGGCATGGGCTTGCAATATCTTCTATGTCAGAAATTTGCCGAGAAGTTGGGTGTGTCGCTCCGTGTGGATGTTTGTAAGGATACAGCCGAAGTGGTTCGCAAAATCAAGAACGGCGATGCTGACATTGCGGCTTTGCAATTGTCCGACTCTGTAAAAGGCGTAGACTTCACCAATGTGAAAGTAGACTCCTTGAAGCATGGTTGGGCAGTAAATTCTGACAATGCGGATTTGGCAAAGAGCATAGATGCATGGTTCAAGAAAGACATGGTGGCAAAGACACGTCGTGAGGAATCGTTTTGGCTTTCAACGGCCAGTGTTCGCCGTCACGTTTTCTCTCCCATGCTCAACCGTTCCAAAGGCATTATCTCGCGATATGACAAATATTTCATGACCTATGCGCCGCTTGCCCGTCTCGACTGGAGGTTGATGGCAGCCCAATGTTATCAGGAGTCAACCTTTGACCCTAATGCACGGTCGTGGGCAGGAGCATGCGGTCTGATGCAGATTATGCCTGGCACAGCCGACCATTTGGGAATACCACGGTCGTCGTTGTTCAATCCTGAGGAGAATATTGCTGCGGCTGCCAAATACATGCTTGAGTTGGGCGGTCATTTTGCTGACGTGCCTGCCACTGAACGCATCTGGTTCCAGCTCGCAAGCTACAATGGCGGATCCAAACACGTGCGCGACGCTATGGCATTGGCAAAGAAAAACGGTCGTGACCCTCGCCGTTGGAGTGATGTCTCCGAATTTGTGTTGAAGCTCTCCCAATCTCAATATTATAATGACCCGGTTGTGCGCTATGGTTACATGCGGGGTACGGAGACTGTAGATTATGTAAGCCGCATTCGTGACCGTTGGGCTCAATACCGTGGAGCGGCAGGTGGTGGAAGCATTGGCGGATTCGTCACATCGCCGCAAAGGTCCAACCGTGGTAATCGGTGGCACTTGTAAAGGCTTAGGCTATCCCCATTTTTAGGTATTTTTCGGCGTGGAGAAATAAAAGTTCGCGAGAGGGTTCCAAATATTTTATAATTTAATACTTTTGCAGTAGCAAACTCATTATGATATGAAGAACCAGAAGGTATATGAGCCAACCGACAAGCTAATTAATATAATTAGTGACAACTACTCGGTATTGCAAAGCTTGGGCGCTTTTGGTATTAACCTTGGCTTTGGTGACAAGACTGTAGAAGAAGTATGCAATGATGAGAAAGTAGACACTTACACCTTTCTTGCTATTGTCAACTTCACTGTGAATGGCTACAAGATCTTTGAGGATGCGGCCAGTATCTCCGTACCAACCCTTATCCATTATCTCAAGGCAAGCCACAACTATTTTCTCGGTTATCAGTTGCCCACCATCAGAAAAAAACTTGTGGAGGCACTCGACCAGGAGAACAACCTGGCCAAGCTTATTCTCAAGATCTATGACGAATATGACCACACCACGAGGAACCACATGCAATATGAGGAAAAGACTGTGTTCCCCTATGTTGAGGCCCTTGAGCGACACGAGCAACCCTCCGGTTATGACGTGCAGACCTACTCAAAGCACCATTCTGCCACAGACCGTAAACTGAATGAGCTCAAGAACATTATAATAAAGTACTTGCCGTCTGATGGCCTGCACAACCATCAACTCACTGCAACACTCTACGACATCTACAACTGTGAGCAATGGTTGAAACAGCATGCCGCAGTAGAGGAGCACATATTCATACCTGCCGTTCGGCTGTTGGAGCAGAAGTCAAAGCAGAGTGAGGTGAGCATGAAGATTCAGAACATCATAGGCAAGGCAAAGGCTTCCGATGAGGCTCTCAGCGACCGCGAGAGAGATGTCATTATAGCTCTCGTACAAGGAATGACAAACAAGGAGATTGCCGATCACTTGTTCATCTCCGCCAATACGGTCATCACTCACCGCCGCAACATTGCCAAGAAGCTGCAAATCCACTCGCCGGCAGGTCTCACCATTTATGCCATAGTCAACAACCTTGTAGACATAAGCACCGTGAAACTGTAAAGTGTGAGAATCGTTGCACCCCCAAAAACATAGCCTTTTAAGGCACAAAAAAAAGGACGGCACCTTTCCGCGTAAGCTGTAAAGGTGCCGTTCTTGTTGGTATATGGCTGATGAGCTAAATCATTCATGCTGTCCCTATGCTTATAGGAATGTAGAAATAAGGTGGGCGAACCAACCGCGGAACCTTTGCCCGGGAGTCCTCCATTGTTTCCACACTTCTTCGCTGAGCTTGAAAGAATCGTTTTTCTGCGAGTCAAACAGTTGGCAAAGCTCATCGGTAGTGCATGGGTCAATGATGACGGCATTCTCTTCATAGTCCCACGAAAGACTGCGGGCGTTGAGGTTAGCCGAGCCAACGGTGCAGAACTTTCCGTCGACCATTATTATCTTGGTGTGGTGGAAGCCTGGTTTGTACAACCATATGTCGCAGCCTTTCTTCATCAGTTTGTGGGCATTGTAGAAGCCGCAGTCGGGCGTCAACGGAATGTCACACTTCACCGAAAGCATTATCTCCACCTTAACGCCGCGTTTGACGGCATCTTTCAGCGCTTTCTTGATTTTATGGTTTAGCGTGAAGTATGGATTGATTATCTTGATGCTGTCTTGTGCGTACCGGATGGCATTGGTATAGAAGTCTCTGATAATCTTGTTTGTTGTATGGGGTTCGCGGTTTATTATTCCTACCATCTTGTGACCTGCACTCCAACAAGTATCCGGCTTCAGTCCTGTGAAATAGCTGTCTGTGCCCGAAGCGCGGAAATACTTTTCCCCTTGAAGGTCTTGCTTCGTTACCTTCTTCCACATTTTCATGAAGATCTTTTGCAAGGTGTTGACCTCGCTGCCCTGTATGCGGCAGTGCATGTCATGCCAAGAGCCGACCACTTCGGTTCCTTTTATATAATAGTCGGCCACGTTCATTCCACCAGTGTATGCCACTTGTCCGTCTATTACCACTATCTTTCTGTGGTCGCGGCTCCAGATGTCGTCAAGCCACGGGAACTTCACTGGATTGAACTCGTAAATCTCAATGCCCTGTTCCCTGATACTCTGTATATCTGTCTTTCTCAATGGCATATTGTTGGAGACGTTGCCAAAGCCGTCGAACAGCAGGCGCACCTCAACGCCTTCCTTCACTTTTTTCGCGAGCCTTGTAATGAGCTCGTGGTTTATGGAGTCGTTTCTGAAATTGAAATACTCCATGTGGATCGACGACTTTGCCTCGCTTATACACTTGAACATGTCGTCAAATTTCTCTTGTCCGTTCATCAACAGCGTCACGCTGTTGTCTTTTGAGAACGTGATGCCACTTTTCTCAAGGTGGCGAACCATGAGCGTATCGCTGCTCTGAGCAATCGTCATGCATGGTGATAATAAGAATAAAAGAGCGATTTTTACTCTGTAAGTAAACTTCATTGTTTTAGTAAAAACGTTTTTAAAGCATAGACGACGCATAGCTGTCTACTATTCCCAACAGATGCTTATCTTTGTCACAGACCAGCACCGAATGGATCTTGAATGTGTGCATTATGCGTTGTATTTCGGATACTTTGATATTGGGCAAGACGGTCTTTGGCTCGCGTGTCATGATGTCTGCCACTGTGTGGTCGAAGAATTCGGCCTGCCATTTCTGCATGGCTCGTCTGATGTCGCCGTCGGTTATTATACCGGCAAGGGTCTTGTCGCTGTTGAGTGCCACGCCAAGTCCGAGTTTGCCTCTCGATACCTCTATTATTGCTTCGCCAAGATGCATCTCTTGTGGAATGATAGGCAGGTCGTCGGTTCGCATCACGTCTTCTGCAGTTGTCAGCAGACGCTTGCCCAATTCGCCGCCCGGGTGGAACTGTGCGAAGTCGCGCGGCTTGAAGTCTCTTACCTTCATCAGCGCTATGGCCAAGGCGTCACCCATCGCGAGTGCTGCCGTAGTCGAGCTCGTTGGAGCGAGATTGAGAGGGCAAGCCTCATGCTCTACATAGACTTTAACGTGCACGGTCGAGTATTTGGCAAGCAACGATTCGGGGTTTCTGCTCATGCCTATGATAGGTACATGCATATGCAACAGGATAGGGATGAAGCGCAAGAGCTCGTCGGTCTGTCCGGAATTGCTCAAGGCGAGCACGACGTCTTCAGAGGTCATGGCTCCGAGGTCACCATGATAAGCGTCGAGAGGATTGATGAAAAAGGCCGGTGTGCCAGTTGAGGCGAGTGTGGCAGCTATTTTTGCTCCGATGTTGCCGCTCTTTCCCACGCCGGTCACAATGACCTTGCCGTGGCAGTGGTACATGAGTTCCACGGCCTTTTCAAAATTCTCGTCGAGCTGGGGTATCAGGTTGAGTATTGCCTGTGCCTCGTCGCGCAGGCATTGTTCTCCGTAAGACTTCGAGTTTGCCAATCTCGCTTCTTGTGCCTTTATAGTCATGGCCTTTGCCTATTTTATCTTTCTATCAGTTGTTTTATCAGAGTCTCGAGCTTGTCGAGTTCCAGCATGTTGGCGGCATCAGAGAGGCCCTTGTCCGGATCGGGATGAACCTCAAAGAAGAATCCTGTCGCACCGAAGGCTTTTGCCGCGAGAGCCATTGACGGCACGAAGCGGCGGTCGCCCACGGTCTTGCCGTTGCCTGCGGAAGGACGCTGAACGCTGTGTGTGCAGTCCATGATGACCGTTGGGGCAATCTCTTTCATGTCGGGAATGTTGCGGAAGTCGACCACAAGGTTGTTGTAGCCGAAGCTGTTGCCGCGCTCGGTGAGCCATACCTCTTTGGCACCGCTTTCCATGGCTTTTTCATAAGGATAGCGCATGTCCTTGCCCGACAAGAACTGTGCCTTCTTTATGTTCACCACTTTCCCCGTTTTTGCAGCTGCCACAAGCAGGTCGGTTTGGCGGCAGAGAAATGCGGGTATCTGCAGTATGTCCACCACTTCGCCAGCCTGTTCTGCCTGCCACGCTTCATGGATGTCGGTAGTAAGCTTCAGGCCGTATTTGGCCTTTATGTCGGCCAGCATCTGCAGTCCCTTCTCTATGCCGGGGCCTCGGAATGAACTGAGGCTTGTGCGGTTGGCCTTGTCGAAACTCGCCTTGAATACGATGTCGGTGCCGAGGCGGCGGTTGATGTCAACCAGCGTTTGAGCCACTGTGTCGAGAAGTTCGGCAGACTCGATGACGCATGGTCCGGCTATAAGTTTCACGTTATGTGCATTGCTGTTTTGCACATTGTTATATTGCTTTTCCATCTGGCTCTATTTTTTCGTGATAATCATGTTTTCTGCCTCTTCTTCCGAGTCGGCATGCTGAATCTTCGAAGCAGAAGGAGCGACGACGTGAGCCGTGTCCGACACGATGTGTATGTCGCGTTGCGGATAAGGAATCTCAATATTCTTGTCGTTCAGTGCGTTGTAGACAGCTTCCATTATGTCACCTTCTGCATAAGTCTGCTTTCTTGAGTCTACCCATGCCAGGATCTTGAAGTCGATGGAGTTGTCACCGAAACCTGAGAACACAGTCTTCAAGTACTTGATGTAGTTGGCCTTGTTGAGCTTCTTCACGGCTGTGTCGATGGCTGCTTTCACCTCCGGCACCTTTGAGCCGTATGCCACGCCCACTGGTATGATGGAGAGCACGTTGCCGTGGTTGCGCGTAAGGTTCTTGTAGTTCTTCGAGAACAGTTGTGAGTTCTGGTAGGCTATAACCGAGCCGTCGAGCGCTTCCAGTGTCGTTGAGGTGTAGCTTATGTTGCTCACGGTGCCTTTGGTTCCGTCGATGGAGATATAGTCGCCCACCTTTATTCGTCCGGCCATAAGCGAGATGCCGTAGTAGAGGTTCTCGAGGATGTCCTTCATTGCGAAACCGATACCTGTGGAGAGACCTGCTGAGATAGCCACGATCCATGAGTTGTCGATGTGGAATATAGTGAGTGTCACGAGCAACCACGCTCCCCAAACAATCACCTGTATCACGTTGCGCCACATGGTCGTTCGGCTCATCACTGCTTGCATACTTGGCATGCGTTTCTCCTCCTTGGCCTTTCGTTCCTCACGAAGGGTCAGCTGATAGTGGAGGGTGTGCAGCGAAACATGGTCGATGTATTTGGCCATGAAGAAGAATGCCGATGCTTGCACGGCACGGAAGATGCTGAACGTGAACTTGTCGGTGTTTATCAGTGAGCGGTTGAAGAGCGAGAGCGTAGTGTCGCTCAGGTTGAACACGTCGGCTGCCCAGTAGATGCTTATCAGCACAGAGAACGTGCCGAGGATTGGCAGTGCCGCAGTGTAGATGAAGCGGAAGAACCATGTGCGGCTCACCGGCGTGTCATCGTTGAAGTAGTCGCGCTTCGGGTTGCTGCCGTATTGTTTCAGCAAGTCAGAGACACAGGTTATGGTGAGTATGCAGGTGAGCTGCATGGTCCACCAGATCAGGATCTCCACCGCCAGGAGAGAGTAGCCTATCATCGACGCCACGTCGCTCGCGAGGAAGACGGAGAACGACACCCAAGCGTAGAACGTATCGGTTGCAGGCAGATCCCTGAAGTTTTTCCTCAATGCGAACCATTGCCAACCGGTGAAGACCAGCAGGAGCACGGGCATCACGAGGTTTGACAGGTTGTTCGGAATAAGTACTATACGGAAGAAAATCACTATGAAGCACATGGCCATGATAGGCGTATAGATTCTCAATCCGTGGAGTATCTGCTTGCCGTCGAGTCTTATGAGCAGTGATAGCAGTATCACAGCCATCAGCCAAGCATATTCCACGAGCAGGCCGGAGGCCATGGAGAGGAAGTTCTGGTTGATGGTTGCCTTAACTATGCCCAAGACAGCTGCGAATGTAATCACCGTAGCGGCAAGGATAATGCATACGCGCTTGGCGTGGAAGTCAGCCTTGGCCTCCTCGCTGCTGTCGGCGCCGGAGAGCCAGTTGAGTAGGAATGTGGCCTTGTTTTTTCTCACGAGCCTTGTCACTACAAAGCCGATGAGCAGGTATGCTACGCCTGCAGCTATCAAGGCGTAGAAAACTATTATCGCAAGCAGGATGAGGATGATGCGGCTGTCCCAGTCGGAACGGAACTTGTTCGTTGGCTTGTACTTTTCCGCCATGGTCTGGCTTGTCTCCTTGACCTCATTCTTGAGGTTGCTCAACATGGACAACACGTTCTCGCCGTTGTTCGAGAAGATGCTGGTCTGTATCTCCGTGTATCTTTTGTTGGCGTAGTCGTTGAGTGACTTCAGTCTTGCCTCGGTCTGTTTGTATATTTGTATATACTGTTGGTTTTGTTCCTTGTTGTTGTTGAGGGTGCGTCTTATGTTCACCGCCAGCGTAAGGCAAACGTTGCGGTCTGTCTTTTCCTTTTCCGACAAGGAAGTGGTATACATCGAGCTGAGGTCGGCAATCAGGCTGTCGAACCTTGCTATCTCCGTGTTGGCCTCGTCCACATACTCTCTGAACGGTCCCACGGTTTTCTTGAAGCTCTTGTATTGCTCTGTTGCTTCATGGCAAGCATAGGTCAGGTTGAACACGCTGCCGCTCTTCTGCGAATAGAGCATTATGGAGTTTTGCTGGCTGCGGTTCACCGTTGTGAGCAACTGCTTCATCACCTGCTGTTGCTGGTCCTTCTGTGCTCCCGACTGCTTTTCGAGCTTATTGTGATAGTTGGTAAGCTCTATTCGGAGCATGGCCAACGAGCCGCCGAGGGTTCGCTCTTTGAGCACGGCATGCGACGGCAGCGCCACAAGAAGCAGAAATATGATATTTACGATAAATGACTTACGCATATTTTTTATAGATTTACAATGGCGCAAAGGTACTAAATATTTTTGGGTCTATGTCGATTCGTATGGGTATTTTTCATTCTCATTGGTTTTTCTCATACATATTTTAAAGATTTTAAAGATGCCGACAGTGCCGATACGCATTTCGGCATGGGTATGAAGGCGAATGTCTATGGAAGGCATATGGTACATGAAAAATCACAACAAAAGGCTTTCTGAAAATCGATTTTTTTGAAAAACGTTTCCTCTCGTGCGATTTGAGGCCGTTTTTGCGCGATTTGTGTAACGGCTTGATAGTTAAGCGCTTATTATTTTTAAGGTTTAAAATATCCCCGAAATTGAAGCTCTTGATTCGGCTTTACGTTAGGATCGCACCGCCTTTACGTTAGAATCGCGTCGCCTTTACGTTAGAATCGCAACGCGATTGTGCTACTATCGCAACCCGATTTCATGCTTTTGGGGCCTAAAATTGGCTCGAAAGTGCCCTTTTTAACACTTCGGAGCCTCTTTCTCCGTTCTAGATGGAGTGCCTCTCAAGTGTTAAAATCTTGCTATAATTCTTTACATTTTACATAAATGCTGATGTGTGAAACAAAAGCAATGTGAATGGAAATTGCCAATGCGGCTCAGCGTAGATACAAAATCAAGGTTGTTGTCGCCATGCAAGCTGAGCAAATCGGCATCTCTCCGAAATATTCTTCCCGCAGTTTGTCAAAATGCTTGGCAGTTTCGATAACTTGTATTAACTTTGCAGTAATCAAGGAGAAAGCAATTTTGTATATGAATAAACTGATTCTTTTTTGTTTGTCACTGCTTATGTCGACAAGTGTTTCTTTTGCGTCTGAGCCCATTACCCTCAAGCAAGTAACCTCCGGCGAGTTTTCTGCGGAGAGCGTCTCCGGCATCAATCCGCTCAAAGGCACCGACCAGTATGCCCGTATCTCGGCCGACGGAAAACGCATTGAGCAGTATTCGTTCAAGACCGGCAAGCTAACGTCCGTTCTCTTCGACGTGGATAACACTCAGGGCGAGAAAATCGCCGATTTTGATGGCTACACCATGTCGCCCGACGGCACCCGCATGCTCATTTCAACCAAGCGCGAGAAAGTGTATCGCCGCTCCTACAAGGCGCAGTTCTACATTTATACTATCAAGAGCCGCAAGTTGGAAAAGCTCTCCGACGGCGGTCCGCAGCAGTGCCCCGTGTGGTCGCCCGACGGTATGCAGGTGGCATTTGTGAGAGACAACAACATCTTCCTCGTGAAACTGCTCTACGACAATGCCGAGAGCCAGGTGACCAAGGATGGCAAGTTCAATGAGATCATCAACGGTATCCCCGACTGGGTCAACGAGGAGGAGTTTGAGTTCAACACGGCAATGACCTTCAACGCCGACGGCACCATGCTCTGCTGGCTGAAATATGATGAGAAGGATGTTGACCAATATTCACTCCAGATGTACAAGGGCACCAATCCCGAGTACAAGGAATATGCCGTTTACCCTGGAGCGTATAGCTATAAGTATCCGAAGGCCGGACAGGACAACTCGAAGATGTCGGCATGGAGCTACGACATCAAGAGCCACCGTACGCAGCAGCTGCAAGTGCCGCTCGATGCCGACGGCTATATGCCTCGTATCGTGTCTACTCCTAATGCCGACAATGTCTTGGTCTACACCATGCCGAGGCATCAGGACGTGCTCAATCTCTATGCCGTCAACCCTCGCAGCACAGTTGCAAAACTGCTTCTGAAAGAGAGTGTGGCCAAATATGTGGAGGAAGGCAACGTGGCTAACATCAAGGTGGGCGACAACTATATCCTTGTGCCCTCCGACCGCGACGGTTACAACCATATATATGTGTACAACCACAACGGACAGATGCTCAGGAAGGTTGCTCCGGGCAACTACGACATCACCGACGTGTATGGCATGGACGAGCAATCGGGCGACATCTATTATCAGGCAGCAGCCCTCAATGCGCACGACAGGCAGATATATGTGGCCCACAAGAACGGAAAGACCGAACGTCTGACCAAAGATGAAGGCTGGAACTCGGCTGTGTTCTCCGGCGACTTCAAGTATTTCATCAATTCGTGGAGCGACTACAACACGCCATACGTCTATACAACACGCAGCAACAACGGCAACGTTATTGCCACCAATGTGGACAACAAGAAGCTGAAGGAGAAGATTGCCAACTGTGGTTGGGTGAAAAAGGAGACATTCTCGTTTACTACCTCTGAGGGCGTGAAGCTCGACGGATGGATGGTGAAGCCAGCCAATTTCGATGCTTCGCACAAGTATCCTGTTATCATGTTCCAATACAGCGGACCGGGCAACCAGCAGGTCGTCAACTCTTGGAGCGCAGGCTCCATGGGGCAGGGTGGTGCTTACGACATGTATCTTGCCCAGCAAGGTTTCATAGTTGTCTGTGTCGACGGTCGCGGCACCGGTGGCCGTGGAGCCGAGTTTGAGAAGTGCACATACCAGAAGTTGGGCGACCTGGAGTCCAAAGACCAGGTGGAGGCAGCCCTTTATCTGGGCACCCTTCCTTATGTCGACAAGGCCAACATAGGCATATGGGGCTGGAGCTTCGGTGGTTTCTGCACCTTGATGAGCATGAGCGAGGGCCGTCCCGTGTTCAAGGCAGGCGTGGCAGTGGCTCCCCCGACAAGTTGGCGCTACTACGACACGGTCTATACCGAACGCTATATGCGCACTCCGCAGGAGAACCCGACAGGCTACGACGACTGTCCGATAAGCCGCGCCTCGAAGCTCAACGGAGCGTTGCTTCTCTGCCACGGTTCAGCCGACGACAACGTGCATCCTCAAAACACCTTCGAATACACCGAGGCGTTGGTGCAGGCCGACAAGGACTTCAAGGAGAACATCTATACCAACCGCAACCACAGCATCTATGGCGGCAACACGCGCAACCACCTGTTGAGGCAAATCACCCAATGGTTTGAAGAGCACTTGAAATAAGCAATTCACGACACTATAAATAAAGAGGCGACCAATTTAGGTCGCCTCTTTTGTTGCCGTCTGTTATTATAT
>CAZXGQ010000002.1:0-65403 GCA_964640415.1 uncultured Prevotella sp. | reverse complement strand
GTAAAGATTTATAGCAAGATTTTAACACTTGAGGGGCACACATTCCAGGACGGCCAAGGAGGCTCTGAAGTGTTAAAATAGGTGCCTTTCGGTCAATTTTGGTCCCAAAAACCATGAAATCGGGTTGCGATAGTAGCACAATCGCGTTGCGATTCTAACGTAAAGGCGACGCGATTCTAACGTAAAGGCGACGCGATTCTAACGTAAAGCCGATTCAAGAGCCCAATTTTATGCCATGTTTTAGACCGTGAAAAACATAACTGCCTGTATGTTAAGATGTTATGAAATCTGTGCATAAATCGCTCAAATGCGCACGAGAGGAAATGTTTTTCAGAAAAATCGATTTTCAGAGAGCCTTTTGTTGAATTTTTTCAATACTCTCTCAAAGACGCCCTGTGCTGATGTGGGTGTTCTGCGTCCACACTGTTTGTTGGCATTTTGTGTTACACTATCGGCAGAGCTATGCCGCTTATCTTCTGATAGATATCGAGTGCATAGACATCGGTCATGCCGCTAATGTAGTCGAGTACCGCCATGATGCGTGTCTCGAGGTTGTCGCTGTGGATGTCATATTGTGAAGAGAAGCGGTTGATGAGCTGCTGCGAATGGAACCTCTCGGGATGCGCCGCCGCATCGATGAATGTGCGCATGAGCGTGTCCATTATCTTGTAACCGCTAAGCTCGATGTCGAGTACGGGCTTGGAGTGGTAGATCTTCTTGAACGACGTCTTCACGCACCGTTGGTAAGCCTCGCGTTGCGGCTCGGCCACGTGGTCGATGAGGCTTCCCGTGAACGTGCCGTCCAGGATCTTGTCCTCGTTGGCTACAAATGCCTCCACACACTCATGTTCCAACTTGCCCACTGCGCAAGCCCTGAAATACACCACTTGCTCGTTCTCGTCGGTCACGCCGTCGTCGGCAAGCCTTTGCATAATGCCTTTTCTGTTCTCCTCGTCGAAGAAACCGAGGAGCAGGTCGCGTGTCTCCTCGAAAGAGAGGATGCGGAGCTTGTGAGAATCCTCAATGTCCATTATCTCGTAGCAGATGTCATCGGCCGCCTCCATGAGGTAGACCAGCGGGTGACGGGCATACAGCAGTGGCTCGCCCGGTGCCGACAACCGTTTGATGCCCAGCTCGTTGGCTATCTTCTCGTAAGAGGAAATCTCGGAGGTGAAGAAGCCGAACTTGCCGTGCCCTCCGGCGAGGCAGCTTGCACGCGGATACTTTACCACAGAGGCCAGCGTGGAGTAGGTCATGACAAATCCGCCACGCCTTCTGCCCAGAAACTGATGGGTGAGCAGCCTGAAGGCGTTGGCGTTGCCCTCGAAATGGGTTATGTCGTTCCAGAACGAAGCCGACACCAGGCTTTCCAGCGCCTTGCCGCTGTCCTCGGTGAAGAACGTCTGGATAGCCTTCTCGCCAGAGTGGCCGAAAGGCGGGTTGCCCAGGTCGTGGGCAAGTCCTGCAGTCTGCACTATGGTGCCGATCTCCTCGAACAGCGTGTTCCTCAGTTCCGGATGCTTGTCGGTAAGCCGTCGCGCCACGTCGTCGCCAAGGCTCTTGCCGAGCGACGACACCTCGATGGAGTGGGTGAGGCGGTTGTGCACGAAGATGCTTCCGGGCAGCGGGAACACCTGCGTCTTGTTTTGCAGGCGGCGGAAAGGTGCCGAATAGATGAGGCGATCGCCGTCGCGCTTGAATTCAGAGCGGTCGTCGTGGCGGAGCTGATGCCGCTCCTCCTGTCCGAAACGCTTGTTGCTTATGAGTTGTTGCCAGTTCATTGAAGTTGCTCCCATACTTTTTTGCTCCTTATGCTTTCCGGCAAAGTTACGCTTATTTTGTGGGTTTTCGTCTTTTTAATAAATAAAATTAAATTATATGTGCGGAATTGCGTAATTTTGCATTATTATGGTGAAAGTGAAAGTTGTAAACACTGGCTGTCAGCCTCTTCCGGCTTATGCCACAAGTCAGAGCGCGGGAATGGATCTCCGTGCCAACATAGAGTCGCCCATCACGCTCCGTCCCATGGAGCGTTGCCTTGTGCCCACAGGTTTGCGCATTGAGCTGCCCCAGGGCTACGAAGCCCAGGTGCGTCCCCGCAGCGGGCTCGCGCTGAAGCACGGCATCACCGTGCTCAATAGCCCCGGCACTATCGACTCCGACTACCGCGGCGAGTTGAAGGTGCTGCTCGTCAATCTCTCAAACCAAGACTTCGTGGTCAACGCCGGCGAGCGTGTGGCGCAGATGATTATAGCGCGGCATGAGACGGTTGCTTGGGAAGAAGTGGAAGTGCTCGACGAGACTGAGCGAGGCGAAGGCGGTTACGGTCATACAGGAGTGAAATGATGAGAAAACGCGGCTTACACATCCTCGTCGCCGTTGTGGCGGCGGCACTCTGCCATGTGGCAGCGGTGTCGTCGGTGCACGGGAACAAGAGCCCGAAGGCGGCAGGCGGTCCCGACACGCTGACCTATGAGCAGGACAGCCTCTTCGGGGAGCGTTTCCTCTCGGCACTGCGGCAGCGGGAGAAAGGCAACGCCGACTCCTCGATGATGCTTCTCGACTCTTGCCTGCAGATAAACCCGCGCTCGGCGGCTGCCCGTTTCTTGCGTGCTGACTTCAACGCCGACAAGGACAGTGCCCGGCTCGCACTGCGCGACCTGCAGGCTGCGGCGGCACTGGAGCCAAACAACGACACCTATCAGGAACGGCTCGCCCAGATGTGTCTCGGCATGGGCTATTTCGACAAAGCGATAGAAACCTACGAGAAACTGTATCAGGAGCATCGCGACCGCGACGACGTGGTGGCCGTATTGGTGCAGCTGTATAGCCGGCAGAAACAATACGACAAGATGCTGGATGCCATCAAGCGCCTTGAGGAGTTGGACGGAGAGAGCGACCAGCTCTCAATGATGCGCATGAACGCCTACGAGATGAAGGGTGACGACAAGGGAGCTTACAATACCTTGAAGACGTTGGCAGACTCACATCCCAACGACCCCAACTTCAAGCTCATGCTCGGCAACTGGCTCATGCAGCACAACCGGCAGCAGGAAGCCTACGGCATATATACAGGAGTGCTGAAGAGCGAACCCGACAACGCCATGGCACAGAGCTGTCTCTACGACTATTACAACGGCACGGGACAGGACTCGCTGGCCAAGGACATGATGAGCCGCCTGCTCTTTGGCAAGGAGACACCGCAGGAGACACGTGTGCAGTTTCTGCGCAACGCCATACAGGACAACGATAAGACCGGCGGCGACTCCACCAATGTGGTCGAGCTCTTCAGAAAGGTGCAGGCCGTGGTGCCGCGCGACACTACCGTGGCCCAGCTCAAGGCCGCATATTACAGCATGAAGAATTTCCCAAAGGACTCTGTCGACAATGCCCTTGTGCAGCTGATTAACCTGCAGCCCGACAATGCCGGGGCACGGTTGCAGCTCATACAGGACAAGTGGTCGTCGCAGGACTGGAATGCGATAGCCGCGCTCAGTGAGCCGGGAATGCTCTACAATCCCGAATTCCTGCCGTTCTATTTCTTCACTGGCCTGTCGCGCTTTTATCTCAAAGACGACAACGGCGCACTCGATGCCCTGCAGAAAGGCACGGCGTTTATCAACGACCAGAGCAACACGGCGATAGTGTCGGAGATATACTCCGTCATGGGCGAAATCTACTCTGCCAAAGGCATGAAGAAAGAGGCTTATGCCGCTTACGACAATTGCCTGCAATACGATCCCAACAATCTGGGAACGCTCAACAACTACGCCTATTTCCTTAGCGTCGACGGCGTCGAACTCGACAAGGCCGAGAAGATGAGTGCCAAGGTCATTGCCGCAGAGCCGAAGAATGCCACCTATCTTGACACTTATGCCTGGATTTTATATAAGCTTGGCAGATATGCCGACGCCAAGATATACATTGACCAAACGCTGAAATTCTCTTCCGACAGCACCGCGTCGAACACGCTCTACGAGCATGCGGCCGACATCTATGCCGCCTTGGGCGATTACGACGGTGCCGCCTCATTCTGCGAGAAAGCCGTGAAACTGGGCGGTGACGCCAAGGCGTTGGAAAAGAAAATCAGGCTTTACAGAAAGAAATCGAAGTGATGAAGAAATTTAGACTCGGAATAGTAGCTGCCTCTGCCATGTTGCTCCTTGCGTCGTGCGGCGCGAAGAAGGCTGCGGTGAAGGATAATGGCAGCGCAACGTCCAACTTGCAAAAGGTGCAGGAAACAGAAAATGCCACGGCGAAATCAACCTTTGCCTTTGTGGAAAAGGTTAACGACAAGAAAGTTGACGTGCAAGACATCGTGGCAGACCTGGACTTCACAGCCACGATGGGAGGCAAGGACGTGTCGGTGCCGGGAAGCCTGCACATGCGCAAAGACCAAATGATAAGGCTGCAGCTCTTCATGCCAATTCTGCATACAGAGGTGGGACGGTTGGAGTTCACGCCCGAATATGTACTCGTGGTAGACCGACTGCACAAGCAGTATGTCAAGGAAGACTACACGAAAATAGACTTCCTCAAGGTGAACGGCCTCGATTTCAATGCCCTGCAAGCCTTGTTCTGGAACCAGCTGTACCTGCCAGGTACGAAAAGCGTTGGGGAGGAGAGCATATCCAAGTTTAAGGCAGATCTCAGCGGTTCGGCGGCAACAATACCCGTCAGCGTGAAAACCGGGAACCTTAGCCTTGTGTGGAACGTCTCACGGCAGACACAACTCATCAACGACGTGAAAGCCACATACACCTCGGCACAGCACGGCACGTCGGTGCTGACGATGAAATACGACAAGTTCAAGACGGTAGGGGCAAAGATGTTTCCGTCGTTCGAGGAACTGTCGTTCCAGACCTCGGCTGCGAAAAAGCTGCAGAAGGTTACCATGACCCTTGACATGGACGATATATCCACATCGTCGAAATGGAGCACGGAAACGACACTCTCGTCGAAGTACAAAAAGATAGAGGCAACCGACATTTTCTCCAAACTATTCAGCATGTAAATGAAGCACAATTGTTTTAGGCACATAGTTTATATATTGCTTGCCTTTGTCGTGGCAACGTCGCAAGCCTTTGCCCAGACAAAGAAGCAGACGCAGACAAGGAAGACCAACCGCACGGCACAGGCCAAGAGCGTGAAGAAGAAAGCCAAGGCCGGCACGGCGAAGTCGAAGAAATCGCAAGCCGCTGACGGGAAGTCGAAGAAAGACGCTACGGTGACGTATTCCAATGCGTCGATAAAGAAGTTGCAGAGCCAGAGGGCGGACATCCGCAAGAAAATCAAGGAACAGGAAAAGGCCTTGAAGGAGAACCGCGAGAATGTCAGCAAGAAGCTCAACGAGCTGATGATGATCAACGGCGAGATAGACAAGAGCCAGCACAACATCGAAGGTATAGAGAAGGATATCAACAGTATCAACACCAACATAGGCATTCTCAATTCTCAGCTCAACACGCTTAAGGCGCAGCTGAAAGACCGGCAGAGCAAATACATAAAGTCGATGCGCTACATGGCGCGGCACCGCACCATGCAAGACAAGCTGATGTTCGTCTTCTCGGCCAAGAACCTCTACCAGATGTATCGCCGTCTGCGTTTCGTGCGCGAGTATGCCAACTACCAGCGGGCCCAGGGCGAAGCCGTGAAGGCCAAGCAGCGTCAGGTGGCCACCAAGCATACCCAGCTGCAGAATGTCAAGGGCCAGAAGAACAACCTCCTGTACCAAGGCCAACAGGAACATGCCAAGCTTGAGGCAAACAAGAGCCAGCAGCAGGAGATAGTGAACGGGCTCCAGAAGCAGCAGAGCACCATTCAAGGCATCATTGCCGACCAACGCAAGAAAGACGCCGCGCTTAACGCGGAGATTGACCGCCAGGTTGAGATCGAGGTGGCGCGCGTGCGTGCCCGTGCTGAGGCTGAGGCCCGCCGTCAGGCTGCGGCTATGGCAGCCGCCAAGGCCCGTCGCGAGGCTGAGATAGCCAGAAAGAAGGCTGCGGCAGAAGCTGCGGCACGTGAGAATGCCCGGCGCATAGCCGAGGCCAAGCAGCGCGAGCTTGCCGCGGCACAAGCGGCACAGAAAGCCCGCGAGGCTGAGGAGAACGCACGGAAGGCACGTGAAGCTGCTGCGGCCGCAGAAAAGCGCAAGGCCCAAGAGCTGGAAGCTGCGGCAACGGCAAGGAAAGCCGCTGCGGAACAGGCTGCACGTGAGGCTGAGGCTGCGCGTGAGGCAGCCGAAAGAAAGCAGGCAGCTGACGCAGAAAGGGCTAAGAAGGATATAGCCGAGGCCAAGCAAGACCAGGAAGAGGAACAGCGGTTCTCGTCTTACGACAGGATGATGAACAACGGCTTTGAGGCCAACAAGGGACGTCTGCCAATGCCGATAACGGGCGGATACCGCGTAGTAAGCCATTTCGGACAATATAATGTAGCCGGACTGAAGGGCGTGACGCTCGACAACAAAGGCATAAACATCATGGGTGGCAATGGCTGCAAGGCGTGTGCCATCTACGACGGTGAGGTGAGCGCTGTGCTCAGCTATGCCGGCACGGTGGTGGTAATGCTTCGTCACGGTGCATACATATCTGTATATTCCAATCTGAGCTCGGCGAGCGTGAGCAGAGGCCAGAAAGTGTCTACCCGACAGGTTCTCGGCACCGTCGGCCCCGACCACATATTGCAGTTCCAGCTACGTAAGGAACGGGCCAAGCTCAATCCTGAAGCATGGTTGGGACGTTGACGCCCCGGAGCTGACGGGCTCTGCACTCAATGGCATATAAACTCATAAACAGGTGGAAGGTGATGAAGAAGACGGTAGCTTGTTTGGTTGCCTTGCTGATGTTCGTTGTGGCCTGTGCGCAGACGCAAGGTTACAGCACGAACTTCACGTTCTCGCAGCGCAACTTTGCCGACACTATCCCAATAGAAGTTGTAGACAACCAGGTATTCGTCAGGGCTACAGCAGGCGGCCGCACCTACCGCTTCTGTCTCGATACAGGTTCAAGTCAGGGCACCGTGTACGCCAATTCTCCCATCGTGGGCCTGAAGGCGTTGGGAAGCGTGGTGAGCCGCGATGCAGCCGGACGAAGAGACACCGTGGGCGTGGTGCAATTGCCGCCTATAACGCTTGGCAAGCTGACCATAACAGGCTATGTGGCGTCGGTATTCCCGTCTTCCATGGTGCGAAACTATGACGGCATCATTGGGTTTGACCTGATCAACAAGGGACTTTGCTGCAAGATAGACACAAAGAACAAGCGCATGATCATTGCCGACAGGCGCGACTTCTTCGACGGTGAGGCGGGTTTCGCACTTCACTACAAGTTGAAATGGTTTGTGCCTTACGTCACGGTGAGCCCGTTCAAGCGCCATTACGACGAGGCGCTTTTCGATACAGGCTCAAAGATTCTCTACACCATGAACAAGCAGAGCTTTGACGAGCACGCTTACAAGAGCAAGAACGTGAACGGCCAGGTGGAGGCGCGCGTGAAAGGCACACTCACCATTGGCAACATCGGTGCGGAACGTGACGGAGAAGTGGCGTTCCTGAAACTCGACCGTCTGAAGTGGAGCGAATTCTCGTTTCTTGATGTCAGCGCAGTGACGACACAAGGCTCAAGCAGGATAGGCGCCTCCATGTTGAACTACGGCTCTGTGATAGTCAACGGCTTCCGCCATTATATCCGTTTCCAGCCTTACGACGAAGGCGACAGTGTGAAGGTGAGCAACAAGCCTTTCACCACAGCCTATGTACCAACTGACGACGGCAAAGCCTCGGTGGGCGTGGTCATGCCCGGAAGCGATGACTACAAGGCAGGTCTCAGACAAGGAGACGTGATTCTCTCTATAGATGGCAAGGCCATTGCGACTTTCACGGCGTTCCAGCAGTTCCCGATGACAAAGGGCATGACCCACAAGATGCGGGTGCGCACGCAGGAAGGAACAATCAAGGATGTAGTTATAACAAGATAGTTTTTATGGTCAAGTATTTGTTTTTCGACATTGACGGCACGCTCGTCAGCTTCAAGACACACAGGATACCGCAGTCTACCGTCGACGCTCTGATACAGGCCAAGGCCAACGGTGTGAAGGTATATATATCAACAGGCCGTCCCTTGTTGTTTATCAACAATTTGAGTCAGATAGAGCATCTCATCGACGGTTACATCACCACCACGGGAGCATTGTGCATCGTGGGGCAGACCTCTTTCAACTGCCACAGCATATCAAGCGAATCGGTGAAGAAAATCATCGATGGCGCCAATAGGTTCAATAAGGCTTGCATCGTTGTAGGTACCGACCACATCGGTGTGCTGAACAATTCTGAGGAGTTGACCTTGCAGTTCAAGAAGGGGCTGAACCTCGATTTCGACTTCGACCCGATGGAGGTGGTCATGCAGGAGCCTATCCTTCAGATAAGCGTGTTTTTCAATGCCGAAGAGGAGAAGGCGGTCATGGAAGGCATAACCGATTGTGTGTGTTCGCGTTGGCATCCGTCGTTCACCGACATCACCGACATCTCAGCCGACAAGGGCAAGGCTCTGCTTGCCATGGTGGAGCACGAGGGCATGAGGCTCGACGAGACCATGGTGTTTGGCGACGGCGGCAACGACATCCCAATCATCAAGCAGGCAGGCATCGGTGTGGCTATGGGCAATGCCGTCGAGGAGGTGAAAGCCGTAGCCGACTATGTGACCACAAGTGTTGATGATGACGGCGTGAGCAACGCCTTGAAGCACTTCGGAGTCATCGGCCGTTGAGCGGTTTGCATTGACGATGACATACAACGCTAAGGCGTGTTCAATGAAAATAAATTTCCAGGAAACACATTAATATAAGATTAAATTTCACTAATTTTGCCAACAAATAACCTATAAGAAGGAATTAATGAAAATCAGTGCAAAAGTAATTTCGGAATTGCGGGACTACGTCATGATATTTGTAGCGATGGTAGCATACTGCATAGGTTGGACAATGTTTCTCCTGCCCAACAACATCACAGCGAGTGGAGTGCCGGGAATTTCCTCCCTCATTTTCTGGGCAATTGGCATTCCCGTGCAGACATCCTATTTCGTTATGAACGCCATCTTGCTGCTTGTGGCGTTGAAGGTCCTTGGCTGGAAGTTCTGTGCCAAGACCGTTTATGCCGTGTTTGTACTTACGGCACTGACAACCTTTGCCCGGAGTAGCACGGGCTCTCTTCACTTGCTTGCCGACCAGCCGTTTATGGCAAGTCTTATAGGAGCCATCTTCTGCGGAAGCGGTGTAGGCATGGGACTTGCGTTCAACGGCTCCACGGGCGGAACCGACATCGTGGCGTCGATAGTGCACAAATATCGTGACATCTCGCTTGGCAGAGTCATAATGATATGCGACATCGTCATCATTTCATCGTCTTATCTGGTGTTCCACAACTTCGAGCAGGTAATCTATGGCTATGTAGTGTTGCTTGTGTCGGCATATTGCATTGACCAGGTGGTGAACATCAGGCACAGCAGTGTGCAGTTTTTCATCATTTCCGACAAGTACAAGGAGATAGCCTCGCGCATAGCCGTCTACCCGCATCGTGGCGCCACGGTGATAGAGGCTCACGGCTTCTATACGGGACGCGACGTGAAGATGCTCTTCATCATGGCCAAGCGCAAGGAGAGCAGCGTCATCTTCCGCATTATCAATGAGATAGACCCCAAGGCGTTTGTTACGGAAACCAATGTCATCGGTGTGTATGGCGAAGGCTTCGACAAGTTCAAGGTGAAACCGGCGAAGAAGAAAAACTCGCATATGCTGAGTCCTGAAGCCTTGGGCCAACTGTAAAAAATCATTTCACCGATTATTAGGATAAACGACAATCGCCACCGCAAAGAACATGTTCTTTCGCGGTGGCGATTGCTTTATAATTTATAGTTTATAATTTGCAATTTACAATTTACAATTGCTTACTTGCTGCTCTCCTCCGGTGCCTTGTCGATCAAGTCCATGAACTGGTCAAGCTTCGGTGTGATAATGATTTGTGTGCGGCGGTTGCGCTGCCTGCCAGTAGCCGTGTCGTTGCTCACGAGAGGGTTGAACTCGCCACGTCCGCCGGCAGTGAGACGCTTCGGGGCCACATTGAAATGGTCGATGAGATACTGCACCACTGAGCTTGCACGGAGTGCGGAGAGGTCCCAGTTGTTGCGGATGTTCTTCATGCTTGCAGCCGCTGTGTTGACGGGCACGTTGTCGGTGTTGCCCTCGATGAGCACGTCATAGTCGCTGTAGTCGGTGATGATCTTTGCAATCTTCGACAGAGTCTCCTCGGCACGGTCGTTGATCTCATAAGAGCCGCTCTTGTAGAGCATGTTGTCGGCCAATGAGATGTAAACAACACCCTTGAGCACTTGCACGTCAACCTCCTTCATCTCCTCTTTCGACAGAGAGCGGGTCAGGTTGTTGGTGAGCACCACGTTGAGTGAGTCGCTCTTGCTCTTCACCTCCACAAGGTGGCGAATGTACTGGTTCGACTCATTGATCTGGTCGACGAGTTTGGAGATGTTGGTGTTGTTGGAACTAGCGTTCGACAAGCTCTGGCTGAGGTTCTTCTGCAGCGATGCGTTGGTCTCCTTCTGCTGTGCGAGCTGCTCCTCCAGACTTGCCACGCGGGCATTGGCTGCAGCGAGCTTCTCCTTGGTGTCCTGGTAGTTGTTGGTCAGCTCGCGGTTCTCATTTTGGCAATTGACCAAGTCCTTCTTGCTGGCACAACTTGTAACGAGCAGCGTGCCGGCAACCATTGCGAATAAAACAGTTTTTCTCATATTATTAAAGTTTTATGTTGTTCAAAGGTTGTAATCCAATTATTCCATGTTCAGCATTCAAATTTAATTAATAGACTCCACACGGGCAAAAAAGTTGCGGATAATTAGGTATCTTTAACCAAGTGCCTGACTTCTAAGTGGTTTTTAACCACATTGCGCCGGGAAAATCGCTACGTTCAGCAGTGGCATTTGTATCCAATTGCGATTGCTTTGTATCTGCACTGTGATTCCAGCGTAATCGCACTGTGATTCCAGTGGCGACTCAATCGGGCAAAGCACTGCATGGTGCGCCCGCACTTATGTGTTGTCATGATTTTATCCGGCACCAATGACAATAAATATTGGTTTGGGGTTCGTGTTATTAGCGAAAATATTATTAATTTTGCAGACAGTAATATTACATTTATAAATCTCTAAAGATTATGATTCTTTTCTTCAAGACTCCCAAGGAGAATGTCATTGCCACTGAGATAGACCATCAGCCCAGTGACAAGGAGAAGCAGGCCCTTTGCTGGCTTTACGGTGACGCTACACTGCTGGAAACAGAGAAGCTCGACGGTTTCTTTGTAGGACCGCGTCGCGAAATGATAACCCCCTGGAGCACCAATGCCGTTGAGATCACGCAAAACATGAGTCTCATCGGCATTTCGCGTATTGAGGAGTACTTCCCCGTAAAGGGTGAGGATGCCGCCCACGACCGTATGCTGCAGCGCATGTACAACGGTTTGGACCAGACGGTCTTCACCGTCAACCATGAGCCTGAGCCCATCAAGCATGTCGAGGACATCGAGAAATACAACGAGGAGGAAGGCCTCGCCTTGAGCCCTGAAGAGATAGAGTATCTTCACAAGATAGAGAAGGAGAACGGCCGTCCGCTTACCGACTCAGAGATTTTCGGCTTCGCTCAGATCAACTCAGAGCACTGCCGCCACAAGATCTTCGGCGGAACGTTCATCATCGACGGTGAGGAGCGTGAGTCGAGCCTCTTCTCGCTCATCAAGAAGACCACGAAGGAGCATCCGGGCAAGATCATTTCGGCCTACAGCGACAACGTGGCGTTCGCACAGGGCCCAATGGTAGAGCAGTTTGCACCGGAGGACCAGACCACAAGCGACTATTTCAAGGTGAAGCCTATCGAGAGCGTCATCTCGCTGAAGGCAGAGACCCACAACTTCCCCACGACAGTTGAGCCGTTCAACGGTGCTGCTACGGGTACAGGTGGTGAGATCCGCGACCGTATGGGCGGTGGAACGGGCTCATGGCCTATCGCCGGTACGGCAGTGTATATGGCGTCTTATCCACGTTTGAAGAACGACGACGGCCAGGCCGCACGCGACTACGAGCAGAAGATTGAGCCCCGCAAATGGCTTTACCAGACACCGGAGGAGATCCTTATCAAGGCCTCAAACGGTGCTTCAGACTTCGGCAACAAGTTCGGCCAGCCGCTTATCACGGGTTCCGTGCTCACCTTCGAATATGAGACCAGCGCGGGCGACACAGCCGTGGTGGAGACAACAAAGGAAGACGTACAGGCCGCCAACGAGGTCTACGGCTACGACAAGGTGATAATGCTTGCCGGTGGCGTGGGCTACGGCAAGAAGCGCGATTGCCTGAAGAAAGAGCCCAAGAAGGGCGAGGACGTCGTTGTGGTAGGTGGTGACAACTACCGCATCGGTCTTGGCGGCGGCTCCGTGTCGTCGGTAGACACTGGCCGCTATGGCACTGCCGTTGAGCTCAACGCCGTGCAGCGTGCCAACCCGGAGATGCAGAAGCGTGCCTACAACCTCGTGCGCGCTCTTGTGGAAGCCGACAACAACCCCGTGACATCAATCCACGACCATGGTTCGGCTGGTCACCTCAACTGCCTCTCCGAGCTTGTGGAAGAGTGTGGAGGCGAGATAGACATGACAAAGTTGCCAATCGGCGACAAGACATTGTCGGCAAAGGAAATCATCGCCAACGAGAGCCAGGAGCGCATGGGCCTGCTCATCGAGGACGAGCATGTGGAGCGTGTGCGCAAGATTGCCGAGCGCGAGCGTGCACCGTTCTACGTTGTCGGCCAGACAACAGGCGACGCCCACTTCTCATTCAAGCAGGGCGATGGCGTGAAGCCTTTCGACCTCGACGTGCCGCAGATGTTCGGCCACTCTCCGAAGACCATCATGAAAGATGTCACCGTGGAGCATCACTACGAGGACGCCACTTACAGCGTGGACAAGATAGACGAGTATCTCGGCAGCGTGCTTCAGCTTGAGGCCGTGGCTTGTAAGGACTGGCTCACCAACAAGGTTGACCGCTCCGTTACGGGTAAGATAGCCCGCCAGCAAACACAAGGCCAGGTGCAGCTCCCGCTCTCTGACTGTGGTGTCGTAGCCCTCGACTATCGTGGCAATGCCGGCATCGCTACAGCCCTTGGACATGCTCCTCAGGCCGGCATGGCAAACCCTGCTGCTGGCAGCGTGCTGTCGGTGGCTGAGAGCCTTACCAACATCGTGTGGGCGCCAATAGCAACCGACAAGGACCATCCGTTCCCGATAGAGAACCTCAACCTCTCTGCCAACTGGATGTGGCCGTGCCGCTCACAGAAGGGTGAGGACGCACGCCTCTACGAGGCTGTGCAGGCCCTGTCAGACTTCTGCTGCTCGCTCCACCTCAACGTGCCTACGGGTAAAGACTCGCTCTCGCTGAGCCAGCAGTATCCCGACGGCTCAAAGATTATCGCCCCCGGCACAGTCATCGTGACATCGGGAGCTGAGGTGAGCGACGTGCGCAAGACCGTAAGCCCAGTGCTGGTCAACGACAAGAACTCCTCATTATATTATATAGACTTCTCGTTCGACGAGCAGCGTCTTGGCGGTTCTGCCTTTGCACAGACCCTTGGCAAGATTGGCTCAGACGTGCCTACCGTGAAGAACAGCGAGTACTTTGCCGACTGCTTCAACGCCATTCAGGACCTGATACAGAAGGGTTGGGTAATGGCAGGTCACGACATTTCTGCAGGCGGTCTTATCACCACGCTCCTTGAGATGACATTCGCAAACGTCGAAGGCGGCTTGCATGTCAATCTCCACGACATCATGCAGGACAACGACGACGTGGTGAAGATGCTCTTTGCCGAGAATCCGGGCGTCGTAATCCAGGTGTCAGACACCCGCAAGAAGGAACTGAAGGAATACTTGGAAGATGCAGGCATCGCTTTCGCCAAGATTGCTTACCCGACACCTGCCGAGAGAAAGATTGTGGTGGTGAAGGACGAGTGGAAGCACGAGTTCGACATCGACAGCCTGCGCGACACGTGGTATAAGACATCTTATCTCCTCGACCGTCGCCAGAGCATGAACGATATGGCCCGCAAGCGTTTCCTCAACTATAAGAAGCAGCCGCTTGAGATCAACCTTGGCAACTTCAAGGGATCGTTTGCCTCTCTCGGCATCAATCCTGACCGTTGGAAGGACACCGACAACGCTCCGCGCGCCAAGGCTGCCATCATCCGCGAGAAGGGAACCAACGGTGACCGCGAAATGGCTTACACGCTGTGGCTCGCCGGCTTCGACGTGAAGGACGTGATGATGACCGACCTAATCAGTGGACGCGAGACGCTCGAAGAAGTCAACATGATTGTCTTCTGCGGCGGCTTCTCCAACTCCGACGTGCTCGGTTCTGCCAAAGGCTGGGCAGGTGCCTTCCTGTTCAACCCCAAGGCAAAGGAAGCCCTCGACAAGTTCTATGCCCGTGAAGACACTCTCTCGCTCGGTATCTGCAACGGTTGTCAGCTCATGGTTGAGCTCAACCTCATCAACCCGGAGCACAAGCACCGTTCACACCTCACGCACAACGTGTCTCAGAAGTTTGAGAGCGCATTCCTCGGTCTCTCTATCCCTCAGAACAAGAGCGTGATGCTCGGTTCGTTGAGCGGCGACAAGCTCGGCATCTGGGTGGCCCACGGAGAGGGCCGTTTCTATCTGCCAGAGCCGGAGGACCACTACAATGTGGTGGCAAAATACAACTATGCCGAATATCCCGGCAATCCTAACGGTTCCGACTACAACGTGGCGGGCATCTGCTCGGCCGACGGCCGTCACCTCGCCATGATGCCGCACCCGGAGCGCGCCATCTTCCCTTGGCAGAACGCTTACTACCCAGCCGACCGTCGCAACGACGACGTCACGCCGTGGATAGAGGCTTTCGTCAATGCGAGAAAGTGGATAGAGGAACACAAGTAAAAGCAATTTAATATCCCTACGGCCAACCTCTTCCCTCAGAAGGAAGGGGTTGGCTTATTTTTTTTCAACGATGGTCAAACAATCAGCAACGAGTCTTTATACCAAGCTGTTTAACACATTCTTCAAGATTGGCGCATTTACCCTTGGCGGCGGATATGCCATGATTCCCGTCATAGAGACAGAAGTGGTGGATAAGAACGGTTGGATAAAGAAGGAAGATTTCTTGGATTTGGTGGCGATAGCGCAGAGCTGCCCCGGCGTGTTTGCCGCTAACATCGCCACGTTTATAGGCTATAAGATAAAAGGTGAGAAAGGCGCACTTTGCACTACCCTTGGTGCCATATTGCCTTCGTTTTTCATCATCCTGCTTATAGCCATAGTCTTCCGCCAGTTCATGCAGATTCACTGGATAGCCGCCATGTTCAACGGCATCCGTCCTGCCGTGGTTGCCCTCATAGCGGTGCCAACCTTCAAACTCGCCAAAAGCGCGAAGATACATTTGGGCAACTGCTGGATACCCATTGCCGGAGCGTTGCTTATAAGTGCACTTGACGTCAACCCGATATGGATTATCGTAGCGTCGGGAGCAGGTGGTTATATTTACGGTAAATTCATAAAGAAATGATATTTCTACAACTCGCCTGGACTTTTTTCAATATTGGTCTTTTCGGTTTCGGTGGTGGCTATAGCATGCTGTCGCTGATTCAGCTTGAGACGGTTCGCAGCCACCATTGGCTTACGAGCGCAGAGTTTACCAATATAGTGGCAATAAGCCAGATGACCCCAGGGCCTATCGGCATCAACTCAGCCACATATTGCGGCTATGCCGCCATTCACAATGCCGGCATGGGCAATGTGCTGTCGGTGCTCGGCTCCGCTGTGGCGACGTTTTCGTTGGTCTTGCCGTCGTTTGTCCTTATGATCCTCATCAGCAAGCTTTTCATGCGCTATATGAAGACCCGCACCGTGCAAAGCATCTTCGCAGGCTTGCGCCCTGCCGTAGTCGGTCTTCTTGCAGCCGCAACAATCATGCTTATCGACAAGGAAAATTTCGGCAGTCCTGTGGAATCGACGTGGCAGTTCATCATCAGTGTGCTTCTCTTTGCCGCAACCTTCTATGGCACCATGTACGTGAAGATAAATCCAATCAAGATGATCGGTTATGCCGCCATAGCCGGTTTGGTGCTGCTATACTGAGCTTTGGAGCTCCTGTGGAGCGTGGTGCATGGGGGGCTGCCCCAAACGGTTGCCAAACGGCACGTCATTCCTAATGTCGGACAAAAGACACCCCTGCTTGTGTGGTACTCAACACACAAGCAGGGGCGTTTTTTATGCCCGACGGTAATCCGGACAGCATTATTGTAAATATTTATAGCAAGATTTTAACACTTGAGGGGCACACCTTCTAGAACGACAACAGAGGCTCCGAAGTGTTTAAAAGGGCGCCTCCAAGCCGATTTCAGGCTTAAAAGTCATGAAATCGGGTCGCGATAGTAGCCATATCGCGTCGCGATTCTAACGTAAACGCACCGCGATTCTAACGTAAACGCGATGCGATTCTAACGTAAAGCCGACTCAGAGGCTAAAAAATCAGCCATGTTCAAGACTGCAAAAAGTATAACCGTCTGGTTATTAGGATGTTGTAAAATTTGCGTAAAATTGGCCTCAAATCGAACGAGAGGAAAAGTTTTTCAAAAAAATCGATTTTTAGAGAGCACTTTGTTGAAAACTTTTACTGCTATTAAAGAAGGCTGCGTGGTTATGCCATCCGGTTTACGGTTGCCAATGGCAGGGATGCCCCTGCACATTAGACCGTTTGCACATTCGTGTCATTATGGGGCTAAGCCCAGCGAGTCCCGCTCCATGCTATTTGTCGGATGCGCTGACTTTATGGCTTCAGCAGTTCCTGGTAGGTGCTGAACGCATTGCGCATTTCGCTGAGGCAGATGAACTCGTCGGCAGAATGAGAGCGTGACGATTCGCCCGGACCGAGTTTGAACGACTGCCAGGGCATCAGTGCTTGGTCGCTCAGCGTGGGCGATCCGTAGGGCTTCAAGCCTAAGGCCAGGCAGCGTTTTACCAGAGGGTGGTCGGGAGAAATGTGCGAGGAGTGCAGGCGGAAGGAGTGGGCTTGGACCTCGCTCTTTACGTTGGCCTTGATGATGTCGTAGACTTCCTCGTTGGTGTAATGCTCGTTGGTGCGCACGTCGACGAGCATCTTGCAGCAGTCGGGCACGACATTGTGCTGGGTGCCGGCATTGACAACAGTGAGCGTCATCTTCGTGGGACCGAGGAGGTCGCTCGTTTTCTGGAACTTATAGTCCCTTATCCAAACCATGTCGTCCAAGGCTTCGTATATGGCGTTCACGCCCTCGTTTCTTGCGGCGTGCCCGCTCTTGCCGTGAGCAATGATGTCGAGCACCATCAATCCCTTTTCGGCTATGGCAGGCTGCATTCCCGTAGGCTCGCCCACTATAGCCACGTCGATCTTCGGAAGCAGCGGCAGGGCACGCGAAAATCCGTCTTTGCCCGACACCTCTTCCTCCGCAGAAGCGAGATACACGTAGTTGTAAGGTTGCGTTCTGAGCGAGAGCCACCTGAATACTTGCAGCAGCGTCGTCAGTCCGCCGCCGCAGTCGTTGCTCCCCAATCCATACAGTCGGTCACCCTCAATGGTCGGCTCGAAAGGGTCGCGCGTCCAGCTGGCCACAGGCTTCACCGTGTCGATGTGCGCGTTGAGCAGCACGGTAGGCTTGTTGTCGTCCCAGTCGGGTGACAAAGCCCAGACGTTGTTGCCCTCACGCCGTGGTGCGAGTCCGTAGGCGGTCATTTGTTTCTGCATGATGTCGGCGGCGGCTTTCTCGTCGCGGCTTACCGATGGGGTGGCTATGAGCTGGCGTAACAGTTCTATGGCGTCGTTGACGTAATCTTCTTGTCTCATTCCTTATCTGCTATTATATCAACTTTATAGTGTTGCTTTGCGGCAAAATTAAAAAAAACATTTAATAATACTTGAATATATCACATTTATATTTTATCTTTGCATAAAATAACACTTTAGCTTATGCAAAACAGGTCTCACCTGTCTGTGCTTATTCACTCTCAGGCAAAAAAATATGGCAAGCGTACAGCTTTGATCCGTCAAGACTTCGGTGGTTCTCAGTGGACTGACGTGTCATGGAACCAGTTTTCGGAAAATGTCAAGAAAGTAAGCAATGCACTTCTTGCCCTTGGCCTAAAGCCCCAAGACAAGATAGGCGTTTTCTCACAAAACTGCGCCGAGTATCTTTACACCGACTTCGGAGCCTATGGCATTCGTGTGGCATCCATTCCTTTCTATGCCACCACGTCAGGCCAGCAAGTCCAGTATATGGTCAACGATGCCGGTGTTCGCCTTCTCTTTGTTGGCGAGCAGGAGCAATACGACAAGGCCCATAACATCCATTCGGTTTGTTCTTCGCTGGAACGCATCATTGTGTTCGACCGCCGTGTGCACCTGAGCCAGCACGACCCCGGGGCCATGTATTTTGACGACTTCATAAAGCTTGGCGAGGATTTGGCCCACGAGGATGAGGTTGAGGCATTGTGGAAGGAAGCCAACGACGACGACCTGTGCAACATCCTTTATACCAGCGGTACGACAGGTGATTCGAAGGGCGTGATGCTTACCTACGGGCAATACCGTGCAGCGCTTAAAGCCAACGACGAGTGTGTGCCAATAGGCGAGAACGACCGGGTGATCAACTTCCTGCCGTTCACTCATATCTTTGAGCGCGGATGGGCTTACCTGGCCATCAGCGAAGGCTGTACGCTCATTGTCAACAACGATCCCCACAAGATTCAGCAGTCGATGCGCGAGACCCATCCGACGTGCATGTCGAGCGTTCCCCGCTTCTGGGAGAAAGTGTATCAGGCTGTCAAGGCAAAGATCGACCGCTCGGGCGTTGTCCAGCAGAAGATGTTCAACCGGGCATGGAGCATAGGCAAGAAATACAACATCGACTATCTCGCCAAGGGCAAGCGTCCGCCATTGGCGCTCCGCCTTGAATATGCTGTCGCCAACAAGACCGTGTTGAGCCTTGTAAGAGGCCAGCTGGGTCTGGAGCATCCAAACATCTTCCCCACGGCAGGAGCCTACGTCTCACCCGACGTGCAGGAGTTTGTTCACAGCATTGGCATAGGAATGGTCGTGGGCTACGGATTGACCGAGAGCCTTGCCACGGTGTCGTGCAACCATTTGGACGAGGGCTACACCATAGGCTCTGTAGGCCAGCCAATCAATGGCATAGAAATAAAGATAGGCGAGAACAGCGAGATATTGCTGAAAGGCCCGACTATCACCAAGGGCTATTACAAGCGCCCCGAACAGAACAAGGCAGCCTTCGACGAAGACGGATTCTTCCATACCGGCGACGCCGGTTACGTCAAGAACGGCGAGCTCTTCCTCACCGAGCGCATCAAAGACCTGTTCAAGACCAGCAACGGCAAGTATGTAGCCCCTCAGATGATAGAGGCACTCTTGCTTGTTGACAAATTTGTTGATCAGGTAGCCGTCATAGCCGACCAGCGCAAGTTCGTTTCCGCCCTTGTGGTGCCGGAGTACGGCATTGTTGAGGAATGGGCGAGGGAACGTGGCATAAAGTTTGCCGACAGGGTTGAGCTGTGCAAGAACAAGGAGGTGAATGCGATGATGATGGAACGCATCGGCATCCTTCAGCAGAGCCTCGCACACTATGAGCAGATAAAGCGGTTCACCTTGCTGCCCCATCATTTCTCCATGGAGAAGGGTGAGATGACCAACACCCTGAAGCTGCGCCGCGGTGTGGTCAACGAGCATTATAAGGATATCATAGATGGCATGTACGCCAATACGCCATCAGACGGAGTAATAACGAAATAAACGAAATGATAACATCAGATCAACTGAAAGACGTGTTGGAGCGCACCGAAAAGCTTCACCACTATCTCAATATTGACCAGAAGAAAGTAGAATTCGAGGAGGAGCAGCTGCGCACACAGGCTCCTGACTTCTGGGATGACCCCAAAAGTGCTGAGGCGCAGATGAAGAAAGTGAAAGGCATAGAGAAATGGCTTGACGGCTACAAGCAATGCAAGCAGAATGCCGAAGAGTTGCAGCTCGCCTTTGACTACTATAAAGAGGAACTCGTTACCGAGGAGGAGGTTGATGCCGATTATGCCAAGGCCATGAAGTGCATAGAGGACCTTGAGCTTATGAACATGCTCCGCCAGGAAGAGGACTCCATGGACGCTGTGCTGAAAATCAATTCCGGCGCCGGCGGCACGGAGGCACAGGATTGGGCGTCGATGCTCATGCGCATGTATATGCGCTGGTGCGAGGCCAACGGATACAAGACCACCATTACCGACTTGCAGCCGGGCGAGGAAGTGGGCGTGAAGAGCATGACGATGACCATCGAGGGCGGTGAGTATGCCTATGGCTACCTGAAGAGCGAGAACGGCGTCCACCGTCTGGTGCGCGTATCGCCCTACAACGCCCAGGGCAAGCGCATGACGAGCTTCGCGTCGGTTTTCGTGACGCCTTTGGTCGACGACACTATCGAGGTGTATGTTGATCCTGCCAAGGTGAGCTGGGACACGTTCCGCTCAAGTGGTGCAGGCGGACAGAACGTGAACAAGGTGGAGTCGGGCGTGCGTCTGCGCTACCAATACGAAGACCCCGACACGGGCGAGAAAGAGGAAATCCTCATTGAGAACACCGAGACGCGCGACCAGCCGAAGAACCGCGAGAAGGCAATGAAGCTCTTGAAGAGCCAGCTCTACGACCGGGCTCTGAAGAAGCAGCAGGCTGCCAAGGCCAAAATTGAGGCCGGAAAGAAAAAGATAGAGTGGGGAAGCCAGATCCGAAGCTACGTGTTCGACGACCGTCGCGTGAAAGACCATCGCACAGGATATCAGACCTCTGACGTGGACGGCGTGATGGACGGCAAGATAGACGGATTCATCAAGGCTTACCTCATGGAGTTTGCCGAGAGCGATGCCCAGAAGGAAGACTGACGAGGCAAGGCAAAGCAAAGCTCGCTTGGTTAGAAGAAATGACATAAGTGCCTAAAAGAAAACACAAAATAAACAATAAATAAAAGCGTGCAGCTCTGGTGAGTTGCACGCTTTTTGCGTTGTATAGGGCTATTGGCTTGCGTGAATGTTATGTATGTCCATTAGCTGTATTGCCCTATTATCATATGTTCAACTTCTTTCTTGGCATTTTCTAATATTTGCTTGCCTTCTGCTTGCAGTTCTTTTGCTTGCTGGCGCAAGTTGGCAATATTGTCGGCTATTTCTTGACCTATAGGTCGATTTTTTTTGTAACTCAACCTTCAAGTATCTTCTTGAACTCTTCCTCAGGAGGAAGAATCTTCTTTAGTTCCTCCGGCATCACCTTATAAGTTGCCACGCCCATTGGCTGGGTGTAGTCTTGAAGAAGATACTCGACGTATGTCTTGTCGGCATCACGGCAAAGCACTATTCCTATTGTCGGGTTTTCATGGGGCTTGCGCTCGTTATCGTTGAGCATACGGATATAGGCCGAAAGTTGACCAAGATAGGCTGGCTTGAAAGCACCTTTCTTCAACTCAAACACGACAAGGCATTGCAACTCTCGGTTAAAGAACAGCAAATCAACCCAATGGTCATGTCCGAACTTGTCGATATGTACCTGATTGCCCATAAACGTAAAGTCCTTGCCGAATGTTAGGATGAAGTTCTTGACATTAGCCACGATTGAATTTTCAATAATCCGCTCGTCAATGTCCTGCGGATTCCGTTCGTCAAGTTCCTCAACATTGATGAAGTCAAGCAGGTAATCATCCTTGAACATTGATATGGCTTTCAGAGCATGACGTGTCGTTGGCATGGTCTTGGCAAAGTTGCTTGGCATCTGTGACTGATGATGGAACAAGTCGGCCTTCAGATTGTCACGAAGCGTATACTTGTCCCAATGCAATGTCGCAGCCTGATGGATATAGAACACACGTTCTTCAAGTGTCTTGGTCTTGGATAATATCTCGCAATGGTGTGTAAAACTCAAGGCAAAGAAATCATGCCAATCCAAATCGCCAGCCAATGGCCGGCGATTTACTTGTAGTAGTGCATTTGATGGCAAAACATCCTTGTCGTCAGACGACTGTAAATCGTCAGCCGTTGGCTGGCGATTTATAATCAAACTCCAAGACTCATAAAACTGTCGCATATTTTTTATGTTCGACACGCCAAATCCCCGCAACCCGGGTAGCTCTCTCCTAAGTTGCTCACTAATCGTCTCAATAGCTCCCGTACCCCAAACACCTTTACGTGTATTGTCAGAGACATACTTCCCCACTCCATAATATAGGGCGAGCATCTGACGGTTGACAGCTTTGGCAGCTTCCAACTGGTTTTGAAGTATGGCCGACTTGATTAGTTGTACGGCTTTATTGTATTGAGCACTTATCTTGTCCATTGTCCTTGCATTTTCCCACAAAGTTAATCTAAAATCAAAGTATTGCCAAAAGATGTAATCAGCTCTTATGGATTTTTATCTTTATTTGCTGTATTTCATTTGGCATTTTCTTTGTAAACCATTAACTTTGCACTCGTAGAGTGCGTGTTTGCTTATCGTTGCTTGTCCCCATATCCGCGGCATATTTGCAGCACGCTCACACAAAAGGCTTATTTATAAGCGGTGTGCATTTCGATACAGGAAACTAAAACACATACACTATGGGAAACAATAAGAAAGAACAGAAGAAGCACGTGCCTGTGAGGGAGGTCAACACTGCAGCCCCCGTAAAGAAGCGCGTGGATCACCAGGACAAACAGAAGAGCCAGGGCGAGAACGTGGTGAAATGGATTTTCGGAGTCCTCGTCGCCCTTGCCATCATCTATATGATTTGGACAGTGTTCATCGTTCAGTAACAATAATGAAAGGCGGCTCACTTTGGGCCGCCTTTTTTGTGTTTGATTCATTATAAAGCAGATTTTAAAAAGACAAGCAATGAGCGGATTGGAGATAGAACGCAAGTTTTTGGTGAAGCATGGCGGTGCCTTTAAGCGTGAGGCTTCTTCGGTGAGCCATATCCAGCAAGGCTATATCCCTGCCGACGGTGCCACGGTGAGGGTGCGGGTGCGCGACGACAAGGCATATCTGACCATTAAGGGCAAGAGCCGCGACCGCGGCATGACACGCTACGAGTTTGAGAAGGAGATAACGCTCGACGAGGCGTCGCAGCTCATGAAGCTGTGCAAGGGGGGCGTGATAGACAAGCACCGTTACCTTGTGGGCTCGGGCAGCCACACCTTTGAGGTTGACGAGTTTCATGGTGCCAACGATGGTCTCGTGATGGCGGAGGTGGAGCTTGGAAGTGAGGACGAAGCCTTCGATAAGCCCGGTTTCATCGGCCCGGAGGTTACGGGTGACAGGCATTTCTACAACTCTTACATGCTTGCCAATCCCTATTCAGCCTGGCGGCAACTGGTTCCTGAAGAATACAGGTAAATATAGCAGGTTGGTAGCCTGCTGCGATGCAATCTTCAGTATTGTCCGCTAAAAACTTTCAATTTGTTTGAATGGAAGGATAATATTTTATAATTTTGCACGAAAAATAGAGAGAGCAAAATTATATGTCAGAAGAAAGAGCCAGTTTCGGCAGTAAGATTGGAATGATACTTGCCACGGCAGGCGGTGCCGTGGGACTGGGTAACATTTGGCGTTTCCCGTATATGACGGGTCAGAATGGTGGCGCCGTATTCATATTGATTTATATCGGTTGCGTGTTGCTGTTCGGCATCCCCTGCATGGTGTCTGAGTTCATCATCGGCAGGCATGGAGCAGCCAACACCTACCGCGCCTATTCGTGCATGGCGCACGGCACGGCGTGGAAGTTCGTGGGATTGCTTGGCGTGCTCACGGGCTTCTTGATTACGGGCTACTATGCTGTCATTTCCGGCTGGTGCCTGCAATATGTCTATGCCTCAATAATGGGACAGTTGAGCGGCGACGCCAATTACGTGAAGCAATACTTCGTGGATTTCTCTTCCAGTCCGGTGCAGCCATTGTTCTGGCTCGTGCTCATAATGCTTATAACCCATTTTGTCATCATCCACGGTGTCAGGGGCGGAATAGAGAAAGCCTCAAAGATGATGATGCCGACATTGTTTATATTGCTGCTGGTCATCGTTGTCGCAGCCTGTCTTTTGCCTGATGCGGGCAAGGGTGTGCAGTTCCTTTTCAAGCCCGATTTCTCAAAGGTAGACGGCGGCGTGTTCCTCGGTGCATTGGGCCAGAGCTTCTTCTCGTTGAGCATTGCCATGGGCTGTATCTCCACTTACGCCTCTTATTTCACGCGTCAGACCAACCTCGTGAAGTCGGCAGTGCAGATTTGTGCCATCGACACCATGGTGGCGATTCTTGCCGGCCTTATGATTTTCCCTGCCGCATTTTCGGTTGGCGTAAGCCCCGACAGCGGTCCGTCCTTGATTTTCATCACGCTGCCCAATGTCTTCAACGAAGCCTTTGCGGGCTTGCCGTTGCTGGGATGGGTCGTGTCGTTGCTGTTCTATCTCTTGCTGTCCTTGGCAGCCCTCACGTCGTTGATTTCCCTGCACGAGGTGTCTACTGCGTTCTTCTACGAGGAGCTGCACATCTCCCGCAAGAAAGGTGCCGTCATCGTCACCGTGGCATGCACCGTTATCGGTGTATTCTGCTCATTGTCGCTGGGCGATTGGAGTGGGTTGGAGATAGGCGGAAAGTCGTTGCTCGATGTTTTCGATTTTGTTACCGGACAAATATTCTTGCCAATCGGTGGTTTCCTCACGTGCCTGTTCATTGGCTGGTTCGTGCCGAAGAAGCTGGTCAAGGACGAATTTACCAATTGGGGCACGGTGTCGCGCGGCATCTTTGGGGGTTACCTCTTCCTCGTGCGCTATGTTGCGCCGTTGTTCATCATCGCGATATTCCTGCACCAGTTTGGCATAATCTAAAACCCCACAAGTTATGGAAAGAGGCAACTTCGGAACAAAGATAGGCGTGGTGCTGGCCACCGCGGGCTCAGCTGTCGGGCTGGGCAACATTTGGCGCTTCCCCTACATGACAGGTCAGAACGGCGGCGCTGCGTTCATCGTCATTTATCTTTTGTGCATAGTTCTGCTCGGTGTGCCCGGCATGATAGCGGAGTTTGTTGTGGGCCGTCACGGTTCCGCCAATGCCGTCCGCTCGTATGCCCGTGCCGGTGGCGGCAAGGCGTGGGGTGCCGTTGGCTTCATAGGTGCCCTAACCTCGCTGATTATCCTGGGCTTCTATTCCGTCATTGCCGGTTGGTGCCTGCAGTATCTCTTTGCCTCCATCATGGGAAACATCAACGGTGATGCAGCTTATGTGCAGGAATACTTCAACAAGTTCACGTCATCGCCTGTCGAGCCGGTAGTATGGACCATTGCCTTTGTCGTGCTCACACACCTTGTAGTGGTGCGTGGCGTGAGACGAGGCATAGAGAAGGTGAGCAATGTGCTCATGCCCACACTGTTCGTCTTGCTGCTCATCATTGTGGTGGCATCGTGCACGTTGCCTGGTTCGTGGAAAGGCATAACGTTCCTTTTCCACCCCGACTTTTCAAAGGTTGACCACCAGGTCTTCTTCGACGGTTTGGGGCAAGCTTTCTTCTCCTTGTCGCTTGGCACGGCGTGCCTCTGCACCTATTCTTCTTATTTCACACGCCAAACCAACTTGTTGCAGTCGTCTGTGAAGGTGGCAATAGTCGATACTCTGGTGGCAGTGCTTGCCGGTCTGATGATCTTCCCTGCGGCATTCTCTGTTGGCGTCAACCCCGACAGCGGCCCTTCTCTTATATTCATCACGTTGCCCAACGTGTTCCAGCAGGCTTTCACGCCGGTGCTTGGATATGTGGTCGGTGTGTTGTTCTACGCTTTGCTTGCCCTGGCCGCACTCACGTCGACCATCTCCATGCATGAAATAGGCACGTCGCTCTTCTTTGAGGAGCTGCACGTGTCACGCAAGAAAGGTGCCGCACTGGAAACCGTTATAGCCATAGTCATCGGCATTGCCTGCTCGCTGTCGTGCGGCGCAGTAGACATCACGGTGTTTGGTAAAACCTTCCTCAACTTCTGCGACTTCCTTACCTCCAACGTTCTCCTTCCGCTTGGCTCGTTTACCACCTGCATACTCGTTGGCTGGGTCGCTCCCAAGAAGCTGGTCAGAGACGAGTTTACCAATTGTGGTACGGTCTCGGTGGCAGCTTTCAAGATTTGGCTGTTCCTCGTGCGTTTTGTCTCGCCGTTGTGCATCGCCATCGTGTTCTTGCACCAGTTAGGATTGTTCTGACCTTATGCACCTCCGCGATTTCCATTACATTCGCCGCTCCGACCGTCGCGCCATTTGCTTTCTGCTGATGCTCCTGATAGCGGTCAGCCTCGCCCTGCTGGTCTTCCATGGCAAGGAAATAATGTATACCAGCAATAGCGATAGCGACTCGACTGTGGTGGATAGGGCAGGAGGACGCCATGGATATCAAGAATACCGACGCGGAAGAGGCAACAAGTATTATGCGGTGCCGGGACGTGCCGTGAGCCGTTTCCCGTTCGACCCCAATACTGCCGACTCCACGGAGCTGCTTGCCCTCGGCCTGGAGCCTTGGCAGGTGCGGAGCATCTATAAATACCGGGCCAAAGGCGGCGTGTTCAGGAAGAAGGAGGACTTTGCGCGCGTCTACGGACTTACCAACAAGCAGTATCGTGAGCTTATGCCATTGGTACGCATAGGCGCCGATTACCAGCCTTATGCGGAACGCGGATTCCAAAACGCTACTTACGGAAGTATTCCAGACAGTGTGCCCGGCAAACGCTATCCCGCGAAACTGAAGCCGGGCGAGCACATAGATCTGAACGAGGCCGATACTACGATGCTCAAGAAAGTGCCGGGCATAGGTGTATATTTCGCCGGGCAGATAGTGAAACTCAGGAAGATGTTGGGCGGTTTCTACTCGAGCCGCCAGCTACTTGAGATACAAGACATGCCCGTGGAAGCGTTGGACTATTTTGAGGTTGACCCTGGAGCGGTGCACAGGCTCAACGTCAACAAACTGTCGGTGAATCAGCTCAAGCGACATCCTTACCTCAATCATTTTCAGGCTAAAGCCATTGTAGACTACAGGCGATTGTATGGCGAGATACACGATATAGAACAGTTAAAGTTGATGAAGGATTTTACGCCCGACGATTTCGAGCGTCTAAGACCTTATATAGAATATTAGTGATAAAACGATAACACCATGAAAAAACTTCTGTTTACATTATTATTGATGCTGACTTGCCAAATGGCTTTCTGCCAGCAGGCCAGCAGTCTGTTCAGTGAATTCAAGGACAAGAAAAACGCTGAGTGCGTCAGTGTGCCCAAGCTCATGCTTACCATTGCTGCCGCCAAAATGAAGGATGGCAACATCAACGCCTTGCTCAAGGAAGTGGATGAGGTAAAGATTCTGAAGCTCACCGACTGCTCAAGCAGTGTGAAGAAAAAGTTCGTGAAGAAGATCAAAGATCTCGACGACAATGGTTACAGCGAGTTCACCGGCATGAAGAAAGGCAAGAGCGAGGGTATGACTATTATGGTAAAGCAGCAAGGCGACATCATAAAGGAGGTAGTAGCCTTGTCATCGGGAAACAACTCGTGTGTGGCCATACTGCTTGGAGGAGAAATCAACTCGGAAGACATAGCCGCGCTTATTGGCCTTGTAAACGACTAAGACTGTGGAGATTAAACTGAGCATAAAGGTATAAAACAAAAAAGAGAAGCGGTCGAAATTCGACCGCTTCTCTTTTTCTGTCGGGATGACCGGACTCGAACTGGCGACCCCTACGTCCCGAACGTAGTGCGCTACCAACTGCGCTACATCCCGAAAGTGGTTGCAAAGGTATGATTTTTTTTCATAAAGAAGAAATAAATCGGCAAAAAAAAGTTTTTTGAAAAAAAACGCCGAAAAGTTTGTGGGGTTTCAAAAAAAGCAGTACCTTTGCACTCGCAAAACAGAAACAACAACTTCTCTGATTTGCAAACCAAATGGTACCTTAGCTCAGGTGGTAGAGCAATGGACTGAAAATCCATGTGTCCTTGGTTCAACTCCAAGAGGTACCACTTCCTCCTTTCATTCTAATCCGGTTATTGACTTCGGTCTATGCCGGATTTTTTTTATGCCCCTATGGACGAAGGCACGCTTCTCTGCGGATTTGTGGTATGCTTTGCAGGGACGGGCACAGGGTCCGCCCCTGCAAAGTGGTTATTTTATTACGACTTTCTTGCCTTGGTGGATGTACACGCCCTTTTGCGTCGGCTTGCTTGCCATACGCGAGCCGGAAATGGTGTACCAGGAATCGTTGTCTTGTGTGTTGACCTTGACGTTGCTTATGCCGGTTGCGTTGTCAATGACATTGCCATATACAATGTTCACGCCATAATAGTTGCCGTTCTTGAACTGCATGTCGTTGGTCTGTACGCCCGAGCTGTTGTTTTTCTTGTTGGTGAAAATGATATTGGTAGGTATGCTTGTGGTTGTTGTTGCGACATTGTTTTTGTAGTATTTCCCGTCCCAAGTCCATTTCCATACGGTCTTGCCGTCAGAAGTAGTGCCGACCTTCACGCAATCGCTGCCCGGCCACGTCTTGTTTGTGAAGTTGCCGTTGTTGTCCCATGCCCAACATGTGATGTTGTCTCCTTTCCAACTGCTGGTTGCCGGTTGCTCGAAGAATGCGCAGACCTCCCCGTCGCTGACCGTGCAGAACGACGGTATTACGTTGCCTGTGCTTTCTTGCTTAATCTTGTTCACCTCACTGATGTCGAGGCCGCTTGAAACATAATATTTGAAGTTCTCGCCCTCGCAAGCGAGCTGGTATCCGGTTGTGTCGTAGGTTGGCGAGCCGAGGAGCAGCAGCACGTTGCCCTTGTCGCCGTTAACGATGAGCACGTAGCCGTTGGTCTGTCCTTCCGACTTGGCAATAGAGCTCGTGTTGGTCACGCCGGCTATCTGTCGGGCGAGGATGCACCTCTTGATGGTGTATTTGTACGACTGCCAGTGGCTGAGCCAAATGCAAGGCGTGCCGGGCATGGCGAGTATATAGGCGTTGGCAGCCTCGATGTTGGCGCGCTGAGGGTCGGGATTGTCGTGCGGCTCCCCGGTGTCGTGGTTGTCGATGAAAGTCACGGCGTATTGCGGCTCTTTCGCCACGAGTGTCTTTGTGGTATAGTTGGCAAGTGCATTCCAGTTGCCGCCAAAGGCTTCCTTTATAAGGTACTTCATCGGGAAGTCGAAGGCCGCGCTAGTCTTGCCGGTTGCCTCCACCCAGTCTTTCACGCCACCGAATGGATGGTCGCCGCTTTTTGTGTCGGTCACGGAGCCTTGCCAGTATTCGCCCACAGAGAATTGCGGCTTGGCATACTCGTTGTACATCTGGATATACTTAGGGTCGTAACCCTTCACGAAGTCGTAACGGAAGCCCGCATAGCCCATCTCGTTGATGAGGAAATCCTCATAGGTCTTTATGTTCTGCTGCGTCGTGGAGTTGGTGTGGTCGAGGTCGCGACAACCTCCGTCGCCAAGTCCTGTGTCGGCCGCACCCGTGACCTTTCCCTTCGCTTCCGAGCTCGAGTTAGTGTTGCCTTCGTCGTCTTTGCAAATTTGCGCGTAGCTGCTGTTGTCCCACGACACAGAGTATGTCTTGCCCGTGTTCGTGCCGGTGACGGTCTCGTTTGCGAGGTCGCACCATTTGCTCACGCCGTTCTTGTGGTTTACCACCACGTCGGCAATGACGCCAGTGCCTTTGGCCTTCAGTGTGCTGATCATGGTTCTCAGTTCCTGCTCGCTGCCGAATGCGCTCTTTTGGTTGAACCAATAAATGGGGTAGTAGCCCATGTTGGTAGTGCTCTTGCACCATCCGCTTTGCGGCACCCATATCAGTTTGAAGTATTTCGACAATGTGTCGGCCTGCGAGGTGAAGTTGGTCCATTGGGTGTCATTGTAACTGTCCCAGTAGAATCCTTGCAGCATCACGCCGCTGTAGTTGGCAGGCCACCCTTGTGCCATAATGCCGAGTGGCAACCCCATTAAAGTCAGAATGAGGGTAAATAAGTGTTTCATATTAAGAGATATAAGTTGTTATAAGTTCGTTTATGCCACGAAATTACAAAAATATAATTGTGCGGCTTCTGCATGACCTAAATCAAGTTGGCAAAAAAGTGCGCAAACGTTTGCGCTCGATGTGCGTCTTGCACCTTTGTCCGTGGAAATGCTTTCCTGTAATGCTTTTATATAATATGCACGTGCGCGAAAAACGGCTTTAAGCCAGATTCCGTTTCCTTGAAACCGTTGTATGCAAACGATTGCATTTGCATAATTGCGCTTTTGTGTTAAAAATTGACCCACGTCAATATATTCGCTATAACTTTGCAAACGCAAAGCTGAAAATGAAAAACTAAAACATAAATTCAAACTTAATTAAAAGCAAATGATGAAGCAGGTAAAATTCAAGATGCCTCGCAGGGTCCTCGTCCTTACCGGCGGGCTGCTGTTGGCTGTAAGCTCTTGGGCGCAGACTAATGCGGTCAAGGGACATGTGAAAGACTCTACCGGTGAACCAGTCATTGGCGCTACTATCACTGCCAACGGCAAGGCCGTGGGCGTGACCGACTTCGACGGTAACTACTCCATTAACGTGGCGCCGGGCACCGAGATTACCATCTCCTATGTCGGCATGACACCGCAGAAGTTGTCAGCATCTGACGGCGCAGTCATCACCCTCACCGACGACTCCAAGGCCTTGAACGAGGTCGTGGTCATCGGTTACGGTGTTGCCAGGAAGAACGACCTGACGGGTTCTGTCACGGCCATCAAGCCGGACGACAAGAACAAGGGACTCCAAGTGAGTGCACAGGACATGATCACGGGTAAGATTGCCGGTGTGAACGTCATGAACAGCGGCGGTGAGCCTGGCGGCAGCGCATCTATCCGCATCCGTGGCGGTTCTTCATTGAACGCCTCCAACGACCCGTTGATCGTAATCGACGGTCTTGCCATGGACAACTATGGCATGCAGGGTATGTCTAACCCCTTGAACCTCGTCAACCCTAACGACATCGAGAGCTTCACAGTCTTGAAGGACGCATCCGCCACCGCCATCTACGGTAGCCGTGCATCAAATGGTGTGATCATCATCACCACCAAGAAGGGCCGCAAGAACATGAAGCCAACCATTTCTTATAACGGCAATGTCTCCGTGAGCACAGTCAAGAACAAGCTCGACGTGCTGAGCGCAGACGAATTCATCAACTTCGTAAAGCAAAGAAGCGGACTCGACGGAGAGGAATGGGAGAACAGCGACTACTACAAGAGCCTGGGCTACTGGAGCGCATACAATTCGGACGGCACTCCGGCCAGCGGCGCACAGCATCTCTTCGCCAATACCGACTGGCAGGATGAGATCTACCGCACTGCCGTTTCCACCGACCACAACATCACGTTGACAGGTGCAGTGAAGAACCTGCCATACCGTGTGTCTTTCGGTTATACCAACCAGCAGGGTATCTTGAAGACATCCGACTTCGAGCGTTACACTGCCAGCGTGAACTTGAACCCAACGTTCTTCAATGATCACCTGACCGTGAACTTCAACGCCAAGGGCATGTACTCTAAGACATCATATGCCAACACCAGCGCCATCGGCGCAGCCGGCGAGATGGACCCGACAAAGCCCGTGACCATCGACAGCGAGTTCTACAACCAGAATTTCGGCGGATACTTCCAGTACAGCAGTCCGGTAGACCGCAACGACGACTCCTGGAAATACTCCATCAACTCACTCTCAACCCGCAATCCGGTGGCTTATCTCAACACATCCGACGACAAGGGTAAGGGCAAGGAGTTGAGCGGCAACCTGGAGCTCGACTATAAGATCCACGGTTTCGAGGACTTGCACCTCCACGTGAACGGCGGTATGGACTTGAAGAGCGGTAAGAGCAACAAGTACTACAGCCGCTACAACTACGACAACTATTATTATGGCAGCCAGGGCTGGAACACGCAGGACACCTACAACCTGTCGCTCAACATGTATGCCCAGTATCTGAAGGACTTTGCCAAGATCCACCACTTCGACGTGATGGCAGGCTACGAGTACCAGCACTTCCACAAGAAGACCGACTACTATTACTACGGCACATATCCCAGCACCAACAAGGAGCACGCCGGTGAAATCAAGGACCCGTCTGAGAACACTCTCTACAAGACCGAGAACTATCTCGTATCCTTCTTCGGCCGCATGAACTACTCATTGGCAGATCGCTACTTGCTGACATTCACCCTGCGTGACGACGGTTCTTCACGTTTCCACAAGAACAACCGCTGGGGCTTGTTCCCATCAGTGGCAGCAGCCTGGAAAATCAAGGAAGAGTCGTTCCTCCGCAATGTGGATGCCGTGTCCGACATGAAGCTCCGTCTCGGTTGGGGTAAGACCGGCCAGCAGGAAGGCATCGGCGACTACACCTACTTCGCCTCATATACCACAAACGGTCTCGGAGGTTACTATCCAATCGTGGGCGACGGCACAACTTACCGTCCGGATGCATACAACGATGCCCTCACATGGGAGAAGACCACAACATGGAACGCAGGTCTCGACCTTAGCTTCCTGAGAGACCGCATCACCGCCAGCTTCGATTACTATTATCGCAAGACCACCGACTTGATCAATACTGTATACGTTTCTGCCGGCAGCAACTTCAAGAACAAGGTGACAAGCAACATCGGTGAGCTTCACAACCAAGGTTTCGAGTTCTCTACAACTATCCGTCCTGTCCAGACCAAGGATTGGAGATGGGAGGTGAACTACAATCTCACATACAACCTCAACAACATCGACAAGCTCGTGGCCAGCGACGATGCCAGCTACAAGATTCTCCACGGCGGTCTTGCCGTAGGCGACTCTGGTTCTGACGGTATCCAGGCTTGGGCAGTGGGCCACCCTGTATCGGCCTACTACACCTACCAGCAGGTCTACGACAAGGACGGACAGCCTGTCGAGGGCGAGTTTGTTGACCGCAATGGCGACGGTGTCATCAACTCTGCCGACCGCTACTTCTACAAGAAGGCAGACGCAGACGTGGTGATGGGCTTCAGCTCAAAGCTGATGTACAAAAACTGGGACTTCGGCTTCTCGCTCCGTGCAAGCCTCGGCAACTACGCATACAATGCAGTGGAGGCTGGCCGTTCGAACATCTCGGTGGAACGCCTCTACAACGGCAACACATGGCACAACGTGACCGACATGACCATGCCGAAGAACTGGCAGTATGTGTCAACGGAAGACGCACTGTCTGATTATTTCATCCAGAACGCATCTTTCTTGAAGTGTGACAACATCACGTTGGGCTATAGCTTCGAAAAGCTGTTTGGTCTTCCAGTCAGTGGCCGTGTATATGCCACAGCACAGAACGTGTTTACCATCACAAAGTATAAGGGCATCGACCCGGAAATCAACGGCGGCTACGACGGAAACATCTATCCGCGCCCATTCACGGGCGTCTTCGGCCTCAACTTGAATTTCTAATTATATAATAATGTAGAAGCTTTATGAAAATGAATATATTGAAAAAAATCATACCTGCTGCAGCATTGACACTCACTCTGGGCATGACCTCTTGTGTGGGTGACCTGGATGTGGATCCTATCAACCCGCAGCAGACGATGGAGCTTGACGGAGATGCCTTGTTCAACAAGATCTATGCAAGTTTCAGCCTTACAGGCCAGTCGGGCCCTTCAGGCAACGGCGATATCGAGGATGTGGATGAGGGCCGTTCCGACTACTTCCGCAGCAAGTGGTATCTGAACGAGTTTACCTCTGACGAGGCTCACTGGGTATGGGCTACCGACGCCGGTATCCCCGAGTTGCTGCACAACGCATGGGGTGAGAGCTGCGTATTCTCAGCAGCCCTCTACAGCCGCCTCTATTTCACCATCACCCTCTGCAACTTCTATCTGCAGCAGGACGTTAAGGCATCTGATGCCGAGCAGCGCAACGCTGAGGTTCGCTTCATCCGTGCCTTGAACTATTATGACGTCATGGACCTCTACGGTGGTGGTGCATTCACCGAGACCGTGTCTTCAGAGAAGGCCGCCTACTACAACCGCCAGCAGATGTTCGACTATGTGGAGAGCGAGCTGAAAGCTTGTGCTGAGAAGATGGCAGAGCCGGGCGCCACAACCTACGGCCGTGCCGACCGTGTGGCCGCATGGAACCTGCTTGCCCGCCTTTACCTGAATGCAGAGGTCTATACTGGTACAGCCCGCTGGGACGATGCCATGACATATGCCGAGAAGGTAATCAACGACGGCTACTACCACCTGAACAAAACCGGCTCGGTCAACCCGACTACCGGCGAGGTTTACTCTCCATACCAGATGCTGTTCTTGGCAGACAACAACAAGAACGGTGCACAGTATGAGAACCTCGTTGTGGGTCTCTTCGACGGTGTCAAGACCAAGAGCTACGGCGGTACCAACTTCCTCGTTCAGGCCGCATACTCAAACAAGGTTTCTACTGACAGCTACGCTCCTTCCGGTGCCAACAACAGCTGGGGCAAGTGTATCCGCTTGCGCAAGCAGCTGGTAGACAAGTTCTTTACCGGCACACCAGCCGAGGCAGCCACACTGAAGGATATGACCACAGCCGCCAACGACGACCGCGCATTGTTCTTCAACCAGGGCATCAGCGAATCGGTGACCGACGAAGGTACCGACGAAAACCTCGGCTACTCAAGTGTGAAGTTCCGCAATGTGAACTCCGACGGCAGCAGCAACGACGTGATTGAATTCGTGAACACCGACCTTCCTGTGATGCGTATCGCAGAGGCATACCTCACCTATGCCGAGGCCTCCATCCGCAAGAACGGAGCTGCAGGCAACACCGACGCAGCAGCCAAAATCAACAAGCTCCGTGAACGTGCCAACGCCACACTGAAGAACACTTACACGCTCGACGAGGTTTGCGACGAGTGGAGCCGTGAGTTCTGGCTTGAAGGCCGTCGCCGCATGGACCTGATCCGCTTCGGAAAGTTTGCCGGACAGTCGAAGTACAAGTGGGAATGGATGGGTGGCACCTACGAGGGCAACCAGTTCCCAAGCTACATGAACATCTTCCCATTGCCAGTCAACGAGTTGTCCAACAACCCGAACCTGAAGCAGAACACTGGTTATTAATCATTTAAAGAATAAATGAACATGAAAAAATATATTTTAGCGTCATTGTTCGCCTGTGTCGCAGCATTCAGCTTCACGTCTTGCGCAGACGACAATGATTCAAACCCGACAATCAGCCAGCCTGAGAGCTTCGTGCTCAACACACCGGCTTATGCAGGCAACGTATACGACCTGGCGAACAGCGACTCGCTGGAGTTGACATACAGCCAGCCGGCTTACGGCTTCACCGCTGCCGTGTCATACTATACACAGGTGTCGCTGACAGACAACTGGACCGAAGCCGTGGATGCCGACGGCAATGCCGCTGAAACACCCAACTACATGGAATTGGACGGCTACTCAAACAAGGCCAAGACCAATGCCAGCGCTGCTGCCATCAACAAGGCTGTGATGAAGATGGGCGGATATTCTTCCGAAGCAGAATTGCCTTCCAACGTCGATGTATATGTAAGGATGAGGGCCACTCTCTCTTCTGGTTATGAGTGCTTTTCCAACGTTGTCAAGCTGAACGTCAAGCCGTTCTACCAGGCTTTGACTGCTGCCGACCCGGAGCTTTGGTACCTTATCGGTGCTTGCGTCGGTGATGGTAGCTGGGGCTCGGAGATTGGTACAGCCGTGTTCCCAATGTGCCCTGTTGAGGGCGAGACCTACGACGAGACTACAGGTCAGGGCGTGCTCACCTACACCGGCTACTTCACCTCAGACCTCGGTGGCTTCAAGATTGTGAAGACTCCAGGCGAATGGGCAGACCAGTGGGGCGGCACCGACGGCGACATCACTCAGCCTAAGAAGAAGGACGACAGCGGCGAAGGCGGCGACTTCAAGGTTCCTTCACCGGGTTACTACACCATCACGCTGAACACCAAGACCAACAGCCTCTCTATCGTGGCTGCCGACAATGAGCCTGCAGAGTATGCCACAATGTGCATCTCCGGCGGATTCAACAGTTGGGGCACAGACACGCAGATGACTCCTGTTGACACTTGGGCAGGCGCCAAGCCACACGTCTGGAAATATGACCTGACAACAGATACCGACACAGAAGTGAAGTTCCTCGTAGACAGCTCATGGAATCCTAACTGGGGTGGCTCCGGCTTCCCATACGGATGGGGTGCCAACAACGGTGCCAACATTCCTGTCAAGGCAGGTTCTTACACCGTCATCTTCAACGACATCACCGGTTACTACCACTTCTACAGCAAGTAATAACACTCTAAAAGCATTTGAATAATGAAAAAGTCATTAATATATGGTATGGTCCTCGCAACTGCACTCTTCAGCAGTTGCAAGGGCGACTACGACGACTGGGCAGACCCGCAGGGATACCCACAGGATGAGGCCAAGAATGTTGCCCTTACGGTAACTCCTGCCTCAGCCATCGACATGGCCACGGTAGACGCCGACTCCATCAGCTTGTTCACGGCTTCCATTGAAAGTCAAGACCCAATGAGCGTGGTTAGCTATAAGGTGGAGCTGGGAAAGGCAGACGAGAGCGGCAACATAGTCAGCAAACAGGAAATCAATGCCAGCACCACCGGTAAGGTGGCAAAGGCCGACTTGGTAAGTGTGGTTGAATCTCTCTATGGCAAGGCACCTGAGCAGCGCACATTGCAAACCGTAGTGGTCGCATCGCTGAAGCAGAACGGCCAGGCCTTCTATGCCAAGTCTAACGAAGTTCAGACATTGGTCACATTGGTTAAGCCTAACATCTCTTCAGCTTACTATCTCGTAGGCGACATGTTGGGCTGGGATGCCAGTAGCATGGTTAAGTTCACCCACAGCGACGACAATGTGTACGACGACCCTGTGTTCAAGGTTTCGTTCGAGACCACTGCCGACAACCAGTACTGGAAGATCATCCCACAGGAGAACGTGGATGGCGAATTCTGGGCTAACCCGGGTGTTGTGGGTCCTTCCGTAGACGGCGACGACTCCATGAGCGGTTCATTGGTCAACGAAGGTTGCGGTGCAGGCAAGATTGCCAAGGCTGGCAAGTATATCTTGACCATCAACATGATGGACTACACCTACTCTATTGAGGCTGCGCCTACAGAACTGTACATGACCGGCAGCGAATACAGCTGGAGCGACTGGAGGCAGTTGATTCCAATCTACGGTACCGACGACCAGTTCTGGACAGTAGTGTATCTGGCAGAAGGCGAGCAGTTCAAGTTCGCTCCTCAGGCAGGCTGGGGCAACGACTTCGGTTATACCGACACCACTGTCAAGGACGTGGCAGGTGCAGGCATCACAAGCAGTGCCGACGGCAACCTCGTTGCAGGCAAGGCAGGCTGGTACCTTCTCCATGTCACCAATGGCACAGAGCGTATATTCGAGGTCCTTGAGCCAAACGTTTACTTGATTGGCGATGCTGCCGGCGAGTGGAACGTCGACGCAAGCCACAAGTTCACCGTGCCGACAACGAAGGATGGCCAATTCGTGTCTCCTGCTTTTGCCAAGGATGCAGAGCTCCGCATGTGTGTCAGCATTGACCCAGACGGCTGGTGGAAGACAGAGTTCATCATTGCCAACGGCAAGATCGATTACCGTGGCAAGGGCGGCGACCAAGCTCGCTTGAACGTGAGCGCTGGTCAGAAGGCATACCTGAACTTCACGACCGGTGCCGCTGAGGTGAAATAAGTGCTTTTGCTTCATCAATAATAAATAACATCCATTTCGATGGCGGCTTTTCGCGAGAAGAGTCGCCATCATTTTTAGATGACAACACATGAAAAAGACAATCATATCATTGGCGCTTGCCGTCATGGGGTCGTTAGGCTCGTTTGCCCAGCAACGCCTCCTTGGCGGCGACATCTCCATGCTCACGAAGTACGAGCAGGCCGGAACGGCCTACCGTGATGCCAACGGCAAGAAGATGAACGCGCTCAAACTGTTCAAGAAAGAGGGATGGAACGCGATGCGCCTGCGCCTCTTCGTTGACCCGGACCAGGCTCCCGACGAGCACAAGGCGGAGGGCGTTTGTCAGGACATCAACTATGTCAGGCAGTTGGGCAAACGCATCAAGAAAGCTGGGTTCCAGCTGATGCTCGATTTCCATTATAGTGACACGTGGGCAGACCCCGGAAAACAATTCACGCCGGCAGCGTGGAAAGGTGCATCGGCTGAAGCTCTCGCCGACAGTGTCTACGAATACACCAAGCGGAGCCTCCTCGCCATGAAGCATGCAGGAGCAGAACCTGACCTCATACAGGTGGGCAATGAAATCAGTTTCGGCATGCTTTGGCCGACGGCGAAGACCACACCGACAGAAGACGCCAACTGGCAGGAGTTCATTGCCATGCTGAAACAAGGTTGCAAGGCTTGTCGGGAAATTTGTCCCAAGGCAAAGATAATCATCCATACGGAGCAGGCCGGAAAATGGGACAACACCAAGGCGTTCTATGACCGCTTGGCAACAGTCAACCTCGACTACGACATCATCGGGTTGAGCTATTATCCCATGTGGCACGACCGCATTCCCGTGCTCCACAACACACTCGACAATCTTGCCCGGCGTTATCCTGCCAAGCAAATCATGATAGTGGAAGCAGCCGCCTACTATTCCCATAAGAACGACAAGTGGGCGAAGAGTGCGGACGAGTTCTCAGAGTTTTATCCCATCAGCGTTGAAGGTCAGACATCCTTTACCAGAGACCTTGTGGAGGAACTCAACAAGCATCCTCAGGTCACGGGCTTGTTCTGGTGGTTCCCCGAGGAGAACGAGTCGGGAAACACCCAAATCAAGAGTTGGCTCAACCGAGGCTTGTTCGACAATGCAACTGGAAAAGCCTTGCCGTCATTCGGGGAAATGAAGAAGTTCCTTAATGAATAATGCCAACATTAAAGGCGGCTCTCATCATGCGGGAGCCGCTTTTTATGTTTTTGCGTTCTCTGCCAGTTTTGTTTTTTACGTTAAATGTTTAGAGTATAGCGAAAAAGCAGTATATTTGCAAACGATAAAGCATAAACGATATAGAAGGAGGTTTTCGCCATGACAGAACTTAGAGACAGATACATACGCTTCGACTGGGCAATAAAGCGGTTGCTCCGCCAGAAGGCCAACTTTGGCGTGCTGGAAGGATTCCTCACCGTCTTCTTGAACGAAGAGGTGAAGATAATGGAGATACTTGAAAGTGAAGGAAACCAGCAAAGGGAAGACGACAAGTTCAACCGCGTCGACATCAAGGCAAAGAACAGCAAAGGCGAGATAATCATCGTGGAGATACAAAACACGAGCGAGCTATACTACCTTGAGCGTGTGCTCTACGGTGTTGCAAAGGCTATAACCGAGCACATCAACCTTGGAAACAGTTATAAAGAGGTAAAGAAGGTATACTCCATAAGTATACTTTATTTCGACCTTGGCAAGGGTTCCGACTATATCTACATTGGCCAGAACAACTTTGTAGGGCTTCACACCAAAGACCGGCTCGTGATAAGCGCGAAGGAAAAGAACAACATTGTGAGGAAATCGCCGTCAGAGATATTCCCCACGTATATTCTTGTGCGTGTCAACGAGTTTAACAAGGTTGCTGTGTCGCCATTGGAGGAATGGGTAAATTATCTTAAGAATGGAGAAATCTCTCCTGATACCAAGACGCCGGGGCTGCAGGAGGCACGCGAGAAGTTGAAATATTATGAGATGTCAGACGCGGAGCGCCATGCCTACGACGAGCACCTCAATGCCATCATGATACAAAACGACGTGCTTGGCAATGCCAAGTTGGAAGGATTGGCCGAAGGACGGGCGCAGGGCATTGAAGAGGGCAGAACCCAAGGTAGAGCAGAAGGAAAGGCCGAAGGTAGGGTCGAAGGTAGAGCCGAAGGAAAGGCTGAAGAGAAAAAGAACATTGCTCTTAACCTCTTGGCCCAAAATATACCTGTAGAAGTGATTTCTCAGGCCACGGGATTAGGCATTGACGAAATCAAACAATTCGTGAAACAACAATAAATTAAGGCGGCACTCATAACTTGAGCGCCGCCTTAATTTATTGTTACCTTAAGAAAGATGTGTCGACACTTGGATTCGAACCAAGGACCCCCACCATGTCAAGGTGATACTCTAACCAACTGAGCTATGCCGACAGTAAAAATCGTTTTAAAAACGGTTGCTTTTGGAAAGCGGTTGCAAAATTACACAATTTATCCCGACTGACCAAAGAATCTGGGTAATAATTAGCAACTATTAACAAGTAGCTGGCGTTTTGTACTGGCGCGTCCGACAGACCACGTGGAGCGGGAGGCAAGTAAGAGGTGAAAAAATCTCAACAAAAGGCTCTCTAAAAATCGATTTTTTTGAAAAACATTTCCTCTCGTGCGCATTTGAGCGATTTATGAGTGATTTTTATAACGCCTTAATAGTTAGGTGGTTATATTTTTACAGCCTAAAATAAGACCTGAATTATGGTTCCCGAAATCGGCTTTACGTTAGAATCGCGCCGCCTTTACGTTAGAATCGCAACGCCTTTACGTTAGAATCGCGATGCGATAGTGCTACTATCGCGACCCGATTTTATGCTTTTGGGGCCTAAAATCGGCTTGGAGGCTCCCTTTTTAACACTTCAGGGTCTCTTCGGTCGTCCTGGATGGTGTGCCCCTCAAGTGTTAAAATCTTGCTATAATTCTTTACAAACCCACATGATATTTCGTTTTTTTGAAACGGACGAGCCTCTTAACATTTTATAACCGTAAAAGTATAGCCCGAATGAGTTTTTTGTTTAATTTTGCCATATTCATACTACTTTGACTGAACGCTTATGATAAGACCTTTTGTCCTTTTAGTAGCATTGTTGCTGACCTGTTGGATTGGTTCTGACACCATTCTGGCTGCTCCGGCCCCTTTGGCAATAATTTAAAACCAGTGCCAGCGTGAGGAAAATAATATTATATATCATAGCAGGCTTTGCCATGCTGTTGACCAGTTGCGACGATATTCTTGAGAAGAATCCCCGTGACATGTTTGTCAACAACGAAGCCTTCTGGAGCAACGGCAATCTGGTTGAGAGCTACTGCAACCGCTTCTACGCCTACTATGGCGGAGCCACCAATTTCTATTTCAATTTCCTCAACGACGATCAGGTGAATCCGCAGTTCTCCAAATGGACATTCACCAATGTGCCTAACACGGCATCAGCGTGGTCGGGCCGTTTTGCCAACATACGCCGCATCAACAACCTGCTCAACGGACTGAAGACATCAACGCTGCCGGAGGCCACTAAGAAAAAGTTTGAGGCCATTGGCAGGATGAACCGTGCCTATGTCTATGCGGAGCTGGCCAAGATGTATGGCGACGTGCAGTGGGAAATCAACGGCAATCTCGACTCTCAGGACAGCATCATGACAAAAGGTCCGCGTACCGACCAGGATGTTGTCATGGACTCGGTGCTCAATGACCTGAACTTCGCCATAGCCAATCTCGCTTCCAACCCATCCGACAAGACTCTGTGGAGCCAGGAAATGGCTTTGGCCATGAAGGGCGAAGTCTGCCTCTATTGGGGCACCTACTGCAAGTACAGAACCCTCGCCGACAACGGCAAGGCAGCCGACCGGACCCTCGCGCAGAAATTCCTGCGGGAGAGCGTCAGTGCATCGGAGCAGCTCGTCAACTCAGGCAAGTTCGCCCTCAACAGTTGGGATGTGGCCGGCACCTACGAGAACGCCGCCAATCCGAGCAAGCTTTATACCGTTTACAACTCGCTCAACCTTAGTGGCAACAGCGAGGTGATATTCTACAAGCATTACGAAAAGGATATCCTCACACATGGATTGTGCGACTATACCTGCGGCTCGACGATACAAAGCGGAATATCCAAGGATGCCGTCGACGCGTTCCTCTTCCGCGACGGCAAGCCCAAGGCTACCACATCGCTCCCTACCGACGACAAGGCCGTGAAGAACGCCAACGGCGACTACAGCATTTCCCATTTCCTGAGAAACAAGGACCGCCGTCTTGAACTTCTCGTCGATTCGGTGCTTGCTTTCAAGGGCCATGGATGTATACGCAACGAGCCGTCGCCAGACGCCGCCTTGCCGATGCGGATGACATCCTCTACAGGTTACACCATCTACAAGTACGACAACCCGCAGATGGACATTAAATACCGCACAAGCCCGATGGGGTGTTATACCGACATTCCTCTCTATTGGTATTCTGTGGTCCTGCTTAACTATGCCGAGGCAAAGGCCGAACTTGGTACCGTCAGTCAGAGCGACCTCGACAAGAGTGTCAACTTGCTGCAGCACCGCGCAGGCCTGCCTGGTATGACCGTAAACCCTGAGGCAGACCCTGCCAACAACATGGGCGTGAGCAACCTGATATGGGAGATACGCCGTTGCCGCCGTTGCGAACTCATGTGCGACAGCGATTACCGCTATTGGGACCTCGTGCGCTGGCATCAGATGGACAAGATGGATACTAATTTAAACCCAAACGCCAACCTCGGTGCCAATGTCTCCAACGTGGCAGACGCCGACAAGAATGCCAACGGATACTTGAAAGGCACGGCGGCATCACGCTCGTTCAGCCCTAAGTATTACCACTATCCCGTACCGTCGAACGACATTCTGCTCAATAGGCAAATCAAGCAGAATCCCAATTGGCATTGAAGCAAAAGGAATAGACAATATAATTAAATAATTGTTAAATAGCGGTCGAAGTGATACTATCGGCTGCTATTTCTGTACTTTTGCATTAATAATAACCTTATTATGCGAACATTCTTTAAAGTTCTTTCTGTATGTTGTGCGACCATGTTGTTTGCGCAACCTTTACAAGCTGAGAAGCTCAACCCTGTTGCCACAGCTGCCATTTCCAGCTCTTTGCGACAGTACACGCAAGGCATTAGGGTAGGGAAGATAGCGGTCGATTCTTCAGCGGTGTCAGCCGACAGCGTGAAGGTTTTCCTCAACACAGCCTTGCAGGATGTGCCTATGCGCCCCGACAACGTAGGTGAGATTTTGAAGACTGTCAGCGGATGTCTGCCCGACGAGTTGCGCCAAAGGCATCTGGCGCTTTATATCAACGGGCACGACATACAGTCGCTCATACCCAACTATTTTAAAGCCAAGGCCGACCGCAGAAAGGCATTCTACAATGTTCCGGCAGAATATACGGGCAAGAGCAGCTATACGCCTTTTACGCCCATCGTCACCAATCTCGACCGTCCCTACTCCGTGAAGAACGGCTTGCAGGACAAGCATATAGCCTTGTGGCAGAGCCACGGCAAGTATTTCGAGCAGGGGTTGAACCGTTGGGAATGGCAGCGCTCGCGCCTCTTCGAGAGCGTTGAGGACAAGTTTACCCAGAGCTTTGTCTTGCCTTACCTCGTCCCGATGCTCGAGAGTGCCGGGGCTTATGTCATGATGCCCCGCGAGCGTGACACAAACCCTGCCGAGGTGGTGGTCGACAACGACGGCAAGCTGGCCGTGTCGCCATATTCCGAACAGAATGGCTCCCAGGCGTGGAGTCAGGGTGACGGCACGGGCTTCGCTTATGCCCGCAAGCAGTATACAGGCTTCCAGAACCCGTTCACGGAAGGCTCTTTCAGGCAAGTGATTACAACCAACAGCAAAAAAGAAAGCGTCCATGCCTCGGCACGGTGGACGCCGAAGATACCCGTAGACGGCCGCTATGCCGTCTATGTGGCCTACAAGACGTTGCCCAACAGCACGGAAGACGCCCGCTATACCGTTCACCATAAGGACGGAACCACCCGCTTCTCTGTCAACCAGACCATGGGCGGCGGCACGTGGATATACCTTGGCACGTTCAGTTTCGCCAAGGGCGACGGCGGCTTTGTGGAACTTACCAACTATAGCAAGACCGCCGGCAGGGTGCTTACTGCCGATGCTGTGAAGTTCGGAGGAGGCATGGGCAACGTGGCGCGCACAGCCGACGGCGACAAGATCACGACCTACACCAAAGGCCATAGCAGCGACAACCAGAGCGACCGCAACGCCTATCAGCCGAAGCTCGACTATGTGCCGCAGGTGAGCGGTTACCCGCGCTATCTCGAAGGCTCGCGCTATTATCTGCAATGGGCGGGCATACCAGACAGCGTATATTCTCCCTCGCACGGAACAAACGACTATACCGACGACTATCGCGACCGCGGCATTTGGGTCAACTATCTCGCAGGCGGCACGCGCGCCTGTCCCGACACCAAAGGACTGAACATACCCGTCGCCCTGTCGTTCGCTTTCCACAGCGATGCCGGCACCGTGAGGGGCGACTCCATCATCGGCAATCTTGGCATTTACCAGACGTCGCAATATGGCGGCGTGTTTGCCGATGGCACTTCGCGAGATGCCAACCGCGACCTGTGCGACCTTGTGCAAACACAGATAACCCGGGACCTTAGGCTTCAAGCCGATCCTAAGTGGACGCGCCGCGGAATGTGGAACCAACGCTATTTTGAGGCTTGGGTGCCGCGCGTTCCGGCAATGTTGCTTGAGCTCATGTCGCACGAGAACTTCGCCGACATGCGCTATGGCCTTGACCCCCGTTTCCGTTTCCTTGTAGGCCGCGCTATATACAAAGGCATTCTCCGCTTCCTCAGCACCGAATACGGCTATCCTTACATTGTCCAGCCACTGCCGGTCAAAGCGGTCAACGCCACTCTGAACGACAAGAACCAGGCTGTCGTTACGTGGGAAGCCGTGGCCGACAGTCTTGAGCCTACAGCCCTGGCAAAGCAATTCGTGGTGTACAAGCGGGTAGGTGACGGCGATTTCGACAATGGCACTGTGGTGAAGAAAAATGTTTACGTCACCAGCATACCTATGGACGAAGTGGTGAGCTTCAAGGTTACAGCATTGAACGACGGAGGCGAGAGCTTGCCCTCGGAAGTCATGTCTTTGGGCCTGTCTGGCAAGACGACGGCAAAGCCGGTGCTGGTCATCAATGGTTTCGACCGCGTCAGCGCCCCCGACGATTTCGTCAGCAGCGACGACAATTTTGCCGGATTCCTTGCAGCCAACGACAACGGTGTGCCCGACCGTGAGCTGATATCCTATGTAGGGGCGATGAAGGAGTTCCGGCGCGACATCCCGTGGACTCACGACGATGCGTCAGGCTTCGGCGACAGCTATGGCAACGAGGAGCGCATAACCATTGCCGGAAATACATTCGATTATCCGGCTCTCCACGGCAAAAGCCTTTTGAAAGCCGGCTACAGTTTCGTCTCGAAGAGCCGTGCGGCAATAGGTTTGTCTGAGACCGACGGCAGCGGCGATGCATTCGACGGCAAGCAACTAACCGATGCCTATTCAGCCATAGACCTCATTCTCGGCAAGGAGAAGCAGACCAAGTTTGGTCGTCCCGGACTGCATCCGCTGGCATTCAAGACCTTCGACGAGCCCATGCAGCAGTTGCTCACAGCCTTCTGCAAGGCTGGCGGCCCCGTGTTCGTCTCTGGCGCCTATGTAGGCACAGACTTGTGGCAGAATCCGCTTGCCACGTCGGACCCACGGGCGAAAAGCCAAAAGACCGACCGTGACTTTGCCGGGAAGATACTTAAATACCAGTGGCGAGAAGACCGTGCCTGCACCGACGGACAAGTGGCCTATATAGTGTCACCGCTCGTTTCCGACACGACCTCGTTCACATACTATAATAAGCCGAACAGCACCTCCTATGTGGTGGAGTCGCCCGATGCCATTGATCCGGCCGATCCGTGTGCCTATACTGCTTTCCGTTACCCGGAGAACGGCATGTCGGCAGGCATAGTGTTCGGAGGCAACGGCACCGACAACTGGCGCACGTGCGTGCTCGCGTTCCCGTTCGAGTCGGTGAGGAGTGAATCTGTACGTGATGGCCTTATGAAGACCGTCATGCAGTATCTCACCAAGAAAGAATAGAACCAATGGGATTGGTACGGGGAATGATACATGAAGCAATGGTGCAAGGCATGAACATAAAGCGGTTCGTGATTGTCGTGGCGTGCTGTCTGGTTGCGTTTGCGTCAGCGTTTGCCTTCGAGCCTTTCCGCTTTGCCGTGGTCACGGATATTCACATTTCAGCAGGCTCGCCCAATCCGACAGAAGACTTGAGGCAGTCGGTGGCACAGATAAACAGCGATACCGCCATCGACTTTGTGCTCGTCACCGGCGACATTGCCGACGCAGGCGACGGAGCGTCGTTGCGCATAGCCAAACGGGAGCTTGACAAGCTCAACAAGCCTTGGTACATACTCGAAGGCAACCACGACCAGAACTGGAGCGAGAGCGGATGCATGGACTTCGTGAAGATTTTCGGTTACGAGCGTTTCCAGTTTGAGCACAAAGGCATACTCTTCTTGGGCTTTCCCACCGGTCCCATGATGCGTATGGCCCTCGGCCACGTGGCCCCGGAGGACATAGCCTTTGCCAAGGATGTGCTGGAGAAGAACGGCACCGACGGCAAGCCCGTGTTCATGATTACACACATGCCAATGCAGCCCGACGATGTTGACAACTGGTATGAGCTTACCGACGCCATCCGCCCATACCCTATTGTGACCTTTGTCAGCGGCCATTACCATCGCAACCTGCACTTCAGCTATGATGGCATGCCGGGAATAGTCAACATCACAAACCTCAGGCAGGAAAGCAACATGGCCGGGCAGTACAACGAACTTGATGTGCAGGCCGATTCGGTTGTGGTATATACTCACCCTGTGGGAAAGCCACGCTGTCGCTGGATGTCAATACCTTTCACCACCAAGCATGACGACGACCGGGCACACTGGTCACCGCGTCCTTCTTATGCCGTCAACGATACGTTCCCGCAAGTGAAGGAGAACTGGGTCGTGAGCCAGCATGCAGGCATATATTCCTCTCCAGTGGTATGGCGGGGCAACGTATACGCAGCCGACAATGTTGGCCGTGTGGTATGCTACGACGCTCTTGGACACGAACTGTGGCGCTACCAGACCGGGGCTCGCATCATAGGCACGCCTGCCATTGGCAAAGGGGTGCTTGTGGCAGGCTCTGCCGACGGCTTTGTCTATGGCTTTGATGCCAAGAGCGGCAAGCGGCTGTGGCAAGTGGAAACAGGTGCGCCGTGCGTCAGCGCAGTCACCATAGTGGGCAATACCGCCTATATTGGTGGTGGAGACCACTTCTTCAGGGCAATAGACGTGAAGAGCGGAAAGGTAGAGTGGCTGAGCCCCGACATTAAGGGCTATGTCGAGACCAAGCCCCTCGTGACCCGCGGGAAGGTGATATTCGGCGATTGGGCTACCACCCTCTATTGTCTTGACGCCAAAAGCGGTGCGCGCCTGTGGACGTGGCATCCGAAGAAGACGGACATGCACTATTCCCCGGCCGGTGTCTGGCCGGTGGAGGCTCAGGGACGCGTGTTCATCTGTGACCCGGACCGCGCTTCCACAGCTATCGACCTGAATACGGGCCGGCAGATATGGCGGACATACCAGAGCAAGGTGCGCGAGAGCATAGGATTGTCGGAAGACGGCAAGCGAATCTATCTGAAGACGATGAACGACAGCATAGTATGCTATTCCACGACAAGCGACACGCCGCGGGAGCTTTGGGCAACCAACTGCGGCTTCGGTTACGAACACGCCAGGGTTATGTTGGTCGAGAAAGACGGTGTGGTGTTCTCTACAAACAAGGATGGTCTCATAATGGCGCTTGACGGGAAAACAGGGCGCTTGCTGTGGAAACACAAATTCGGCAATACGCTTATCAATACCGTTGTGCCATTGGGCGCAAACAAACTGGTGTTCACCAATGAGGCCGGAAAGGTTGGTGAGATAGAGGTCAAACGGTGAGGTCGTAGGTTGAAAGACGTTCAACCTGCGGTACAAACAAGTAACAAAACAAAGAAAAACAAATAATAAGCTTAAGAAAATGAAGAAACTGGTAGATTGCTTCATCCCACGTGGAAACGAAGAGGAGACCAAGAGAAACTTAGAGGCACTCAAAGCCGAAGAAATGGTTGGCAACGTTACTGTTGTTGACGGTAACGTCAAGGCTTCGTCGGTCTTGAAGGATATAGCCGGGAAAGCAGAGGCACAGTATACGCTGCTCTATCTGAAGGGACAGTTCATGCAGTTGGGCTATCTCGCCCTTGAGCGTATGGTGCAGGTCGCAGGCATCACCGAGGCAGGTATGACCTACGCCGACCACTACAATATCTCCGCTGACGGCAAACGTGCCGACGCCCCCACTATCGACTATCAGATGGGTGCTCTCCGCGATGACTTCAACTTTGGTTCAGTGCTTCTTTTCCGTACCGACGCCTTGAAAGAGTCAGCTTCGAGAATGAATGCCGACTACCAGGCTGCAGGATTCTACGACTTGCGCCTTAAGCTCGCCGAGAAATACGAGATCAGCCACGTCAACGAATATCTTTACTCCGAGGTGGAGCTTGACACACGCAAGACGGGCGAGAAGCTCTTCGACTACGTGGATCCGCGCAACCGTGCTTCACAGATAGAGATGGAGAAGGCCGTGACCGAGTATCTCAAGGAGATAGGCGGATACCTCAAGCCGGAGTTCGCACCCGTCGACATCATGGCAGGCGACTTTCCTGTAGAGATAAGCGTCATGATTCCCGTGCGCAACCGCATACGCACCATCCGTGATGCCGTGGAAAGTGCATTGATACAGAAGACCAACTTCAAATACAATGTCTTTGTCATTGAGAACGGACCTGAGTGCCATTCCACTGACGGCACAACTGAGGCCGTGGCCGAGATGGCAAAGGCCGACGACCGTATAGTCCATATCGTCACTCCACGCCGCGACCTCGGTGTGGGCGGCAGCTGGAACCTTTGCGCCCACGATCCCCGTTGCGGACGTTTCATCGTGCAGCTCGACTCCGACGACGTGTATCTCGACGAGAACACGCTGCAGACCTACTATGATGCCTTCATGGAGCAAAAGACAGCTGCGATAATAGGCTCATACGTCCTCACCGACATCAACAAGAACATTCTTCCTCCGGGAAAGATCGACCATGCGGAGTGGACTCCGGAAAACGGCCGCAACAATGCCCTGCGCATCAATGGCCTGGGAGCGCCGCGCGGCATGTATTCGCCGGTGTTGCGCAACCTCACAATGCCTAACGTCAACTATGGCGAGGATTACGCCTTCATGCTTGCCCTCAGCCGCCACTACCTCATCGGCCGCATCTACGACCCGGTGTATTGCTGCCGCCGTTGGGACGACAACTCCGACGGCGACCTGAGCATCGAGAAAGAGAACCGCAACAACACATACAAGGACCGTATACGCACTTGGGAACTCAAGGCGCGCATAGCAATGAACCGCAGGAATGAACAGTAAGAACATCACTCCGTGGGCGTGGGTCCCCACACTCTATTTTGCTGAGGGCGTGCCTTATTTCATAGTGAACAACATCTCCGTGATGATGTTCACAAAGATGGGCGTGCCCAATGGCGACATGGCATTCTTTACCACATTGCTTTATTTCCCCTGGTTCCTCAAAGGCATCTGGAGCCCGCTGGTCGATGTGGTGAAGACCAAGCGCTGGTGGATTGTCACCATGCAGGCGTTGCTTACCGTCTTGCTGGTGGCCCTCACGTTCACATTGCCGTTTCCGTCGGCGCAGATGATAGCGGGCGGCCAGACACCTATCAGCCTCTTCACGCTGACGCTGGTGTTGTTCATCATTGCCGCCTTCGCCTCTGCCACCCACGACATAGCTGCCGACGGCTACTATATGTTGGCCCACAGCCCGAGCAGTCAGGCGGCGTTCATTGGCATACGCAGCACCTTCTATCGCGTTGCCTCTGTCTTCGGACAAGGCGTGCTGGTCTTCATCGCGGGCACGGTAGAGAGCAATACTGGAGATATCCCTTATTCCTGGAAGGTGACCCTTGGGTTGAGTGCCGCCATATTCTTCGTCGTAACCCTTTACCACACGTTCTGCCTGCCACATGCCGATGCCGACCGTCCGCGTGTCGACACATCCAAAGATCCGGCAGGCAATGGCAAGTGGAGTGAGCTGACGGGCTCGTTCGCCACATTCATCAAGAAGCCGAATGTGGGGTGGGCGATAGCGTTCATGCTCCTCTTCCGTTTGCCCGAGGGCTTCCTTGTCAAGATGTGCCAGCCATTCCTCGTGCATGGCACTGAAGTTGGCGGACTTGGTCTCAGTACCGACATGGTGGGCCTTGTCTATGGTACATTTGGTGTCATAGCACTTCTTGGCGGTGGCATCCTTGGCGGCATCGTGGCGTCGAGGCTGGGACTGAAACGCTCGTTGTGGATCATGGCCGCGGCCCTAACCCTGCCTGACCTCATCTACGTGTATCTGGCCATGGCGCAGCCGTCAAACATCGTGGTTATCACCGTCGCCTTGTGCATAGAACAGTTCGGCTACGGATTCGGCTTCACCGCCTATATGCTTTACATGATGTACTTCTCAGAGGGAGAGTTCAAGACATCCCACTATGCCATCTGTACGGCTTTCATGGCACTCAGCATGATGCTCCCCGGCTTTGTGGCGGGTTATATACAAGAAGCGATAGGCTATGTCAACTTCTTCTGGATGGTCATGCTTTGCTGTCTCGTTACGGTCGGCGTCACCTTCGTGGTGAGAAAGCAGATAGACGAACATTATGGTTGCAAGTAAAGGGTATCTGTCATGAAACGGATAGCAGTCTTAATCAGTTGTCTCTGCCTTGTTTCCCTTGTCAGTGCGCAGAAAGTGAAGACTGGCATTGAGGTGTTGAAGGCCACCAACTTCAAGATTCTTGAAGGCAAGCGGGTGGGCCTTGTCACCAACCCCACGGGCGTAGACAACAGTCTTGTGTCGGACATCGACATACTGCACAACGCTTCCAACGTGAAGCTTGTGGCTCTATTTGGCCCCGAGCACGGAGTCAGGGGCAGTGCGCATGCCGGCGAGAAAGTGACGGGCAACAGCGACCCGCGCACAGGATTGCCGGTCTACTCCCTTTACGGCAAGACGCGCATCCCTACTGATGAGATGCTGAAAGGTATCGACGTGCTCGTGTACGACATTCAGGACATAGGCTGCCGTTCGTTTACATATATATCAACGCTCTACAATGTGATGAAGGCGGCAGCAAAGCGCGGCATTGAAGTCGTGGTGCTCGACCGCCCCAATCCGTTGGGCGGCGAGAAGATAGAGGGCAATATTGTAGAGGACGACTGTGTGAGCTTTGTCTCTCAGATCAAGATCCCCTACGTCTACGGTCTAACCCCTGGCGAGGTTGCGCTGCTGCTGAATGGAGAGAACATGATTGGCGGCAAATGCAAGTTGCAAGTGGTAAAGATGAAGGGGTGGAAACGCTGCATGACCTACGCTGAGACAGGTCTGGAATGGGTGCTTTCCTCTCCCCACATCCCGGAAATGTCCACCGCGCCGTTCTATAGCGTCACAGGCATCGTGGGAGAGCTATCTACCATTTCTATTGGTGTTGGCTATACACTTCCGTTCAAGCTTATTGGAGCCGAATGGGTCAAGGCGCAAGAGTTTGCCGACGCCATGAACGCCTTATGTCTGCCTGGCTATACATTCCGCCCGATATTCTATACTCCCTATTATGGTGCGGGCAAAGGCAAGGAACTCCAAGGCGTACAGGTCTACATCACCGACTATGCAAAGGCCCGTCTCTGCGATGTGCAGTGGTATGCCCTGCAGGAACTTTACAGGCTCTATCCCGACCATGACCCCATGGGCGAGGACACGAAACGTGCCGACATGATAAACAAGGTGTGCGGATCAAAGCAGATTCGCAAGCTTTTCCTGCGTCGTCACCAATGGCAAGACGCAAAAGAATATTGGGACAAGGATGCGGACAGCTTCCGCAATACCGCCAAGAAATATTACCTCTATAAATGAATACAGACAACACAATCCAAGCGACAAAGCAGCGAATCCTCTCGGTTGATATCCTCCGTGGCATTACTATTGCAGGCATGATCCTTGTCAACAACCCGGGCGGTTCCGAGGCTGACTGCTTCACGCCGCTCACCCATGCCGAGTGGATAGGCCTGACTCCCACCGATCTCGTGTTTCCCACGTTCATGCTCATAATGGGCATCACCACCTATCTCTCGCTCCGCAAGTTCAATTTCTCATGGTCCCGTGAATGCGCTTTCAAGATAGCCAAGCGCACCTTCCTGCTTTGGGGCATCGGCCTTGCCATAGCGTTGCTGCTGTCCATGGTTCGTGGAGCGGTGAATCCTGAAAACTGGAACGGCTTTGGCTATATGTTCGCCCATCTCCGTATTCTTGGCGTGTTGCCGCGATTGGGCATCTGCTATGGTTTGGCTGCCATTGTTGCCATCAGCGTGAGACATAAGTTCATTCCGTGGATCATTGCCTTCCTCTTTGCGGGCTACTACGTCCTGCTTCGGCTCGGGAATGGATATGCACACGACGGTAGCAACATCCTTGCCGTTGTCGACACTATAGTGCTTGGTGCTGACCATGTGTATGCCTGGGATACGCCCGACCCGGAAGGCTTGCTGTCCACGTTGCCGTCTCTCGGGCATGTGCTCATAGGCTTCTGCGTGGGTAAGTTGATAATGAATCTCAACGACTTGAACGACAAGATAGAACGTCTTTTCGTCATAGGCTCGCTGCTTGTCCTTGCCGGCGTTCTCCTTTCATACGTCTGCCCGATAAGCAAGAAATTGTGGACCCCTACATTTGCCATGACCACGTGTGGCATTGCCAGCACATTGCTCGCGCTCATGACATGGCTCGTCGACAAGAAACACAAGCAAGGCCGCATTACTGAGCTCTTCCACGTCTTTGGCGTGAATCCGTTGGCCCTGTATGTGTTGTCCGATATTCTGCTCATTCCTTTCGGCATGTTGCCAATCGTAGGAGACAAGACGGTGCAGACATTCTGCTATGAAGATGTGCTCGCGTCTTTTCTTCCGTTACCCTTAGCCTCGCTTGCTTGGGCATGCTTCTATGTGATGTGTTGCTGGATAGTAGGCTTGTGGCTTTACAAGAAGAAGATTTACATTAAACTATAAAAAACATATCAGTCATGATACTTTTAGCAGACAGTGGCTCCACCAAGACCGATTGGGGCTTAGTGGAAAACAATAAGCTCGTGAAACGTCTCCGCACCAGTGGCATGAATCCCTTCCAAATGTCGGAAGAGGCAATCACTGAGGAAATAAAGCTCCATCTCGTGCCCGAGCTCCCAAGCACCGTGCTCGACGAGGTTCATTTCTATGGTGCGGGCTGTACCAAGGAAAAACAGCCTATAGTGGAGCGTGCACTCCGCGCAAACCTCACCATCAATGGCGAGTGTGAGGTGGCAAGCGACATGCTTGGCGCCGCACGCGGCATCTGCGGCCACAAGCCGGGCATAGCCTGTATCCTAGGCACGGGAAGCAACTCTTGTGCCTACGACGGCAAGTATCTGGTGAAGAACGTGTCGCCACTGGGATTCATCCTTGGTGATGAGGGCAGTGGGGCAGTGCTCGGCAAACTCCTGGTGGGCGATGTGCTGAAAAACCAGATGCCGGAAACCATCACCAAGCGCTTCTTTGAGAAGTATAATCTCACTCCTGCCGAGATCATAGACCGTGTCTACCGCCAGCCGAAGCCCAACACCTTCCTCGCCTCGTTTGTCCCCTTCCTTGAGGAGAACATCGACGAGCCGCGCATATACAACTTGCTGAAAGAGAGCTTCCGCTCATTCCTCCGCCGCAACGTCATGCAGTATGAGGGTTGGCAGACATTGCCTATAGGCTTCAACGGCAGCATTGCCGAGATATACAAGAAACCCCTTCTGGAGGTTCTTGAGGAAGAGGGCATGCACCTTGGCAGAATTATCCAGGCTCCAATGGAGGCCATGGTGGAATATCATATAGTGAAATAAAGATACGTAATGGAAACATTCACAAAGATTACCGAGCAGCCGTCACTGTACGACAGTCTTGAGAAGAAAAGCGTTCACGAACTGTTGACTGATATCAACCGCGAGGACCAAAAGGTGGCCCTTGCCGTTGAAAAAGCTATTCCGCAGATAGAGGCTTTGGTCGAGCAAATAGTGATTCGCATGAAGCGTGGCGGTAGAGTCTTCTACATGGGTGCGGGCACGAGCGGTCGCCTTGGCGTGCTCGACGCTTCAGAGTTGCCTCCGACGTTTGGTGTGCCTCCTACGATGGTCTACGGACTTATTGCCGGCGGCGACACAGCCTTGCGCAATGCCGTGGAGAGGGCAGAGGACGACCCTAAGCGCGGATGGCAGGAACTTGAGGGGCATGACATAGGGCCAGACGACACTGTCATCGGCATCGCAGCCTCGGGCACCACTCCCTATGTTGTCGGGGCACTGAAAGATGCGCGCGAACATGGTTGCCTCACAGGTTGCATCACTTCAAACCCAGGCACACCCATGGCTGAGGCTTGCGAATATCCCATCGAGATGATTGTGGGCCCGGAGTTCGTCACGGGCTCTTCGCGAATGAAGTCGGGCACAGGCCAGAAGATGATTCTCAATATGATATCCACCTCCGTCATGATACAGTTGGGCCGTGTCAAAGGCAACCGCATGGTCAACATGCAGCTCACCAACAAGAAGCTCGTTGACCGTGGCACACGAATGGTGATGGACTATACCAAGTTGCCTTATGAAGAGGCCAACGGGCTGCTCTTGAAGTATGGGTCGGTGAAGAAGGCCGTGGACGCTTTCAAGGCTCAGCGGGAGAGCTGTTGAGCTCCTCTACATATTCCCACAGCTTTTTATAAAACGAATGTCGAGTCAACGTCGCCACATCGCCAAGGATGATGAGTTTCATCCTTGCCCGCGTTATGGCGACGTTCATTCGTCTTAGGTCTCTCAAGAAACCTATCTCGCCGTTCTCGTTGGCGCGAACCATCGATATGAGTATTATGTCACGTTCCTGCCCTTGGAAGCCGTCGACTGTGTTCACGGTTATCAGTCGGCGATAGGGCTTGAAAAACTCACGTTTCATTATCAGTCGCCTCAAGTATTGCACCTGCGCCCGATAGGGCGATATTACGCCCACGTCGATTTGCTCGTCAAGGATGCGCTGCTTGCCTATTTTCGTAAAGTAGGCTTGCAGACTGTCGAGAGTGAGCATGGCTTCGCCTTTGTTCACACGCCCGAAGCTCTCGCCTACAAACTGCTCTTTGCTTCCGGGTTCGTCTTCGCCAAGGGCTATCTTGCCGGTGTCGAGCCAGCAGATGGGCCGGTCGAGGTTGAGGATGCTCTTGCGCTGCATTATCTCGGGAGCAGTGGTCACCTTGCCGCCATAAAACCAGTCGGACGAGAACCTCATTATCTCGTTGTTCATGCGATACTGCACGTTGAGCAGTGTGACACATTCCGGTTTGTTCTCCACTATCCGTTCCATGAGCGTCTTTCCCAAGCCTCCTTTCAGTGCAGCAATGCTTTTCACCGTCGGCGGCAACTGGCAGTGGTCGCCGGCGAGCACAATCCGGCTGACTCTTCGCATGGGTATCCAGCATGCGGCTTCAAGGGCCTGTGCGGCCTCGTCGATGAAAAGCGTGCCGAATTTCATTCCGTCGAGCAGGCGGTTGGCCGAGCCTACCAGCGTAGAGGCTATAACGCGGGCCTCGCCGAAGAGGTTGGCGTTTATGCGAATCTCCAGTTCTGTGGCGCGCGACTTCAGCCGTTCCAGCTTTTGATGGAAGTTGTCGTCGCGCCCTTTCTTCTTCCTCCTCAGTTCCCTTATCGCTTTGCGTATAGCCCACAGTTGCGGGTAGTCGGGGTGTGCCTCAAACCGCCGTTCATAAGTGAAGCTGAGCATCTTGTCGTTGACGCGTGTGGGGTTGCCGATGCGCAGCACGTTTATCCCGCGGTCAACGAGTTTCTCGCAAATCCAGTCTACCGCCATGTTGCTCTGTGCACAGACAAGCACCTGACTTTCGCGCATCAGGGTCTCGTTGATTGCCTCGACGAGTGTCGTCGTCTTGCCCGTCCCCGGAGGACCATGGACAATGGCTACGTCCTTGGCCCACAGCACCTCGTTGACGGCGTGTTCCTGTGCCTTGTTAAGCCAAGGGAACGACATCGGGGCGAACGAGAACCTCGTCACTGGAGCCTTTGAATAGAAGAGGTCGCGCAGGTGGGCCAGCCGGTTGCTCTTGGCGTTGGTTACGCGGTCCAAGGCGTCGAACATCACGCGGTAGCTGGTCTCGTCGAACGAGAGCTGAACGCCGACAGGCTTGTCGGTGCCTTGAAGGTCGAGCGCATGGCCTTCGGGAATGACGATAACCATGCGGCTCCCCTCCGCATACGACACTGTGCCGGTGAAGGAGAAGTAGTGTATGGATACTCCCGCCTTGTTTTTGCTTGCTCCGTTGGCTTTCGACTCCGAGAAGGAGAAAAACATCACGGTCTTGCCATACTCGAAGTTGTGCTCTATGTCCACGTCTTGCGTCCGTGTTATCTCTATGGTCAGCTGGTTGAGCGAGTTGTAGCGGGTCGGCCCTACGTTCACGGGATACCAGGCGTCGCCCCGTTTCACCTTGCGCTCCAAACCAATGGCTTCCGTCTGCTTTCTGAAAGCCTCTTTCTCCGTTTGATACTCCATCTGGAGCAGCAAGCGTTGCTGTTGTAATGACAGAATTGCTGAGTTGTTCATACATCTGCAAAGTTAAGCATTATCTTTCAAACAGATTGCCTTTACCGCCAATACAATCAACGTGGTAACCTCAAAGGCTACCTTATGCCGATGATAATTATAGGGCGTCGCGAATCTAATGTAGACGCTCGGGTTAAAAATTACATTAAATTATACAAGACTTTAATGGCACAGAAAGCCTCTGGGGGCATAGGGACTAATGGCTATCTGGCTTTTGGGGGACATTGTTTTTTTGGCGCACGCTCGTGATGTCGTCTCCGTGTAACATGTCGTTTGCAATGTTTTTTGCCGGACTGCATAGAATATAATCTTAAATTGTGCAAAATATTATAGAAAAGGTTTGCTCATTTATATAAAAAGGCTACCTTTGCATAAAAATATGGGCTATATTGCCTGCCGTGATGGTGGAATGGTAGACACGAGGGACTTAAAATCCCTTGGCCAGTAATGGCTGTGCGGGTTCGAGTCCCGCTCGCGGCACAAAACCTTTTTTATAATAAAAAATTTGTTATGCGTAACCATCTGATTCTTTCTTTGTCAGCATGTTCTATGCTTTTGTTGGCCTCATGCTCTAAGATGGGGTCTCTTTCTGCCGACAACTTCTCGGTTGATCCTAATCCTCTTGAGGCAATTGGCGGCAAGGTGCCTGCTACAATCGACGGTACTTTCCCTGTTAAATACATGAAGAAGAAGGCTGTTGTGACTGTCACTCCAGAGCTTCGCTATGGCAACGGTCTCGTGGCCAAGGGCACAGGAGCCACTTTCCAGGGCGAGAAGGTGCAGGGCAACAACCAGACCATCTCTTATCAGATGGGCGGCAAATATACCATGAAGACTTCGTTCACCTACACTCCGGAGATGGAGCAGAGTGAGATGTATCTCACTTTCGACGCTCGCAAGGGCAATAAGGTGTACGATGTACCTGCAGTGAAGGTCGCAACTGGCGTCATCGCTACATCCGAGCTTTACAAGAAGACCATGGACAATGCAGGCGCTTGCCTGGCTACTGACAGCTTCCAGCGCGTAAGAGACCAGAAGGTACAGGCCAACGTCAAGTTCCTTATCAACCAGGCCAATCTCCGCAAGAGCGAGTTGAAGAACAACTCTGTACAGGAGTTCGTCAAGATGCTCAAGAACATCAATGCCGACCGCAAGGGCTTGAATATGAAGAATGTTGAGGTTGCAGCTTATGCATCTCCTGATGGCGGCTACGATTTCAACGACAAGCTGTCTAAGAACCGTGAGAAGGTTTCTACCGACTACGTCAACAAGCAGCTCAAGGCAGCCAAGCTGTCTGATGCAAATGTGGACGCTCACTACACAGCACAAGACTGGGAGGGCTTCAAGGAGCTCGTTTCTGCAAGCAACCTGCAGGATAAGGACGTTATCCTTCGCGTGCTTGAGATGTACAAAGACCCAGCCGAGCGCGAGAACCAGATCAAGAATATGAGCCAGGGCTTCCGTGAGCTCGCTACTGGCATCCTGCCAGAACTTCGCCGCAGCCGCCTCATCATCAACTACCAGACTGTAGGCCGCAGTGACGATGAGATCAACGAGCAGTATGCCGCTGATCCTTCACAGCTGAGCGAGGAAGAGCTTCTCTATGCAGCAAGCCTGACAAACGACGCTTCGAAGAAGGCTGAGATCTACCAGAAGGCTTCTGAGCTGAACAACAACGACTACCGTTCACTCAACAACCTTGCTGCTCTTGCTTTCAACCGTGGCGACATGAGTGCTGCAAAGCAGTATATCGCTGAGGCTCAGACCAAGGGCAACGCTCCTGAGGCTTATGCTAACCTTGCACTCATCGCCTTGAAGAACGGCAACACAAGCGAGGCTGAGAGCTACATCTCAAAGGCCAGCGATGCCAACGGCTTGAGCGAGGTGCTCGGCAACCTGAACATTGCAAAGGGCAACTACGCACAGGCAGTGAAGAACTTCGGCAGCTCTGCTACCAACAGCGCAGCTCTCGCACAGCTGCTCACAAAGGACTATTCAACAGCTCTCTCTACCCTCAACAACGTGAAGAACGCTGACGGCATGACAGAGTATCTGAAGGCTATCGTCAACAACCGCATGGGCAACACCTCTGCAGCCAAGACAGCCCTCAACAAGGCAAAGAAGCTCGACAGCAGCCTTGCAGCTTACGCTTCAAAGGATCTTGAGCTTGCCAACCTGAAGTAATTCGAGAATAAACACATTAGGTTTTAATAAGGAGCCATGGAGCCAGATTTGGCTCTATGGCTTTTCTTTTTTATATTTATGCTACGCAACTTATTTCTCCTTTTCGCGCTTCTCCTTCTCGTCTCGTGTGGTGAGGACAGCAAGCACTTCAAGATTGAAGGGCGGCTTTTGCAGATGAACCAGGGCGAGTTTTATGTCTATAGCAACGACCAATGCATTAACGGCATAGACACCATAAAGGTTCAGGGAGGACGGTTCTCGTATGAAATACCGTGCTCATCGCCATCCACGCTCACCATTGTTTTCCCCAATTTCTCGGAGACACCGGTGTTTGCAGAGCCTGGCGAAACGGCCAAGCTGGACGGTGACGCCTCTCACCTGAAGATGCTGAAGATAAAAGGCACGAAGGACAATGAGTTGATGTCATCCTTCCGCGAGCAGATAGCCTCCGCCTCGCCTCCTGACATTAAACGCTTTGCAGAGTCGTTCATCAACAACCATCCAGAGTCTCCGGTGGCTGTATGGTTGTTGAGAAAATATTTTGTCGCCAACTCCGCTCCCGACTATGATGCTGCCGTCATGTTGCTGAAGACCTTGGTTAAGGCCCAGCCCGACAATGCCAGCCTTAAACTGATGGCTCAGAACGTGGAGAAGCTCAAGGCAATCAGTGTGGGAAACAGGCTGCCGTCGTTTACCACATACGACATCAACGGCAGACCGGTCTCCTCTTCCGATTTGTCTTCTGGCACGGCCGTCATCCTTGTGTGGGCGACCTGGAGCTACGACAGCAGCGACATGATGCGGCATTTGCAGAGCCTCAGTGAGGACAAGAAGTTCAAGGTCCTTGCCATAAGCGTGGATCCGAGCAAACACGACTGCCGCAACTCTACGGCGGCCCAGGACTCGCCTTTCTCTATTGTCTGCACGGGCGACATGTTTGAAACACCGGTGCTCAAGCAGCTTGGGCTCCAGTCGGTATGTGACGTTCTGCTCGTTAAAAACGGAATAATAAGAGGTGTAAACCTCTCCTCCTCCGATTTGGACAAGGAGTTGGGAAAATAGTTCCGTTTGTTTAGCCCTTAAATATCTGCCTATGCTTGTAAAAACCTATTCCGCCGCAGTCAATGGCCTTCAGGTTACAACCGTGACCATAGAGGTCAGTTTGGTGAGGGGCGTCATGTATCATCTCACTGGCCTTGGCGATGTTGCCGTCAGGGAGGGCCGCGACCGCATTGCTGCGGCGATGCAATACAATGGCATGAAGTTTCCCAAGGCCGACATCACCGTCAACATGGCTCCTGCTGACCTCAAGAAAGAAGGCAGCGGCTTCGACCTGCCTCTTGCCATAGCCATTCTTGCTGCCGACGGACAGATTCCTGCCGACTCGCTTGGCGAGTATATGATGATAGGCGAGCTTGGGCTCGACGGCAAGCTGCAGCCCGCAAAGGGTGTCTTGCCAATAGCCATCAAGGCGCGCGCCGAGCATTTCAAGGGCTTGATAGTGCCCAAGCACAACGAGCGTGAGGCGGCCATTGTAAACAACATCGATGTTTATGGCATAGAGTCGCTGGCAGATGTCATAGCCTTGCTGTCGCACCAACGTATCTTTGAGCCTTGCGTCATGGACACGCGCAAGGAGTTTTTCAAGCAGCAATACGATTTCGACCTCGACTTTTCTGATGTGCGTGGCCAGGAGTCGGTCAAGCGTGCCTTGGAAGTGGCTGCGGCGGGCGGCCACAATGTCATAATGATAGGCCCTCCGGGTTCGGGCAAGAGCATGATGGCGAAACGTCTTCCGTCCATCCTTCCGCCTCTCTCCCTGAGCGAGAGTCTCGAAACCACCCAAATCCACTCTGTTGCTGGCACGCTGAAACAAGGCTCCTCACTTATTTCCCAACGCCCTTTCCGTGCCCCGCACCACACCATTTCCGAAGTCGCCCTTGTTGGCGGAGGCATTAACCCCATGCCGGGCGAGATAAGCCTTTCCCACAATGGCGTGTTGTTTTGTGATGAGCTGCCCGAGTTCAACAAGCACACGTTGGAAGTGCTGCGTCAGCCGCTTGAGGACCGGCACATCACCATAAGCCGTGCCAAATACTCTGTCACTTATCCCGCTTCGTTTATGTTCGTCGCCTCCATGAACCCATGTCCTTGCGGCTATTATGGAGACCCGACCCACCATTGCGTCTGCACGCCGGGGCAGATACAGCGCTATCTGAACAAGATTTCCGGACCGTTGATGGACCGCATCGACATCCAGTGCGAGATTTCACCCGTGCCCTTCAAGGACATCTCGAAGGCGGCGCCCGGCGAACCGAGTGCCAGCATCCGCGAGCGCGTCATCAGGGCGCGCGAGATACAGACTGCGCGCTACAAGGACAGCCATGGCATCCACTGCAACGCCCAGATGACCGAGCGAATGATCCACGAGTTTGCCGAGCCCGACGAAACCGGCATGGACATGCTCCGCATGGCGATGGACAAGCTATCCCTTTCTGCCCGTGCCTATAGCCGTATTCTAAAGGTGGCCCGCACAATTGCCGACCTCGAAGGTTCCGAGCGTGTGCAGACGCAGCATCTGGCAGAAGCCATCGGATACAGAACGCTGGATAGGGGCGACTGGGCGGAACGAGGGCTTTGAAGTTTATCGTAATAAGATTGTTAAGATTGTGCAGAACGCTATAGAAATATACAAATCACCTGATGGCAGCATCCAACTTGATGTGAAGTTGGAGAACGATACAGTTTGGCTCACACAAAGCCAAATGGCAGAATTGTTTGGATGTGACCGAACAGTAATAACACGCCATATAAACAACTGTTTTAAAGAAGGATAACTGGACAAAGATATCACATGTGCAAAAATTGCACACATGGGTATAGACGGCGATCAGTTATCTGAAACTATGATGTATAATCTTGATGTGGTTCTTGGACAAGAACGGCACTCTTTACGGTGAAGACGGCCACAAACGAATAGCTGACAACACGCTCGTCGCCCTCATGCTGATGATTGCCGAGAGCTGCACAGAGGAGAAAGACGTGATGGTGAAAGTAGTGGTGAACTTGATAAATAAAGAAAACTAGTAGTTAACTTTATGGGAAATCAAACGAATGTTAGTGATTGTCTTAAGTTCTTGGAACAAGCCGGGTGGTCGGAACTTATAGATCCACGTTGGCGGCGCCAAATAGAGAAAGAACTCCGTATGGAATTTGGTGAATGTCTGACCGAGGATATCTTACACCAAGTTGTTTCTGCGGTACTTTACCCTAATTAGGAACTAAAAGAGAGCGAATATGAGTATATTGATTGATTATTATCTCGATGGTTCGGAGAATATGCAGCCGCAATATCTGGCCGAAGCCAAAAGCTACAGAACGCTCGACTGGGGCAATAGGGCAGGAAGAGGGGGTTGAGGGAAATACGAAGAAACTGGCAACTGAACCTGTGCTGAAAGCGCACAGGTTCAGTTGCCAGTTTTTACGTATGCTGGGTTTCTTTTTCATGCTTCTTGTAGTTCAACATCTCCTATGCCAGCACGAAGCGCCCTACAAAGAAAAATGGGCATAGGGGAACTGTGTTAACCTTGTTTAACCTTCGGGGGGGGGTAAAGCCAAAGGCTTTGTTTAATTTTGCATGGTTGTAACATTTTAAAACGAAAACAACAATATGAAAACTCTCTTCAAAAGACTTGCCTTGCCCATAGCCATGGTTCTGATGAGCCTGGACTCTTTGGCTGCAACGCCTGGAGTGACCTTCTTGTTAGTCGGCGGTCAGACGGTCAGCTTTGCTTTTGCTTCCAAACCTGAGATTGCAGTGACTTCAGACGGACTTACCCTCTCCTTGTCAGGCACAGCCACGGTAAGCTACCAATTTTCCGACGTGGAGAAATTCTACTTCGAAGACAACGTCGAGACCGGCATCGCGCAGGTAGAAGGTACAGCCAGCGCCCAGCGCCCTGTGTTCAATTATGTTGGCGGCGTGTTGACGGTCAGCGGCATGGCAGCCGGCGAGCGTATCGCCATAGTTACTCTCGGCGGCAGTCAAGTGAATGCGTCCAAGGCTAACAGCGAGGGCTTTGCCAGCATCGACCTCAGCAATGCTCCTGCAGGCGTGTATGTTGTAAGCACCGGTAGCGGTGTGGGGTTCAAACTCTTGAAGAAATAGGAGGACTCGTATGAAAAAGACATTTACTCTCTTATGCATGATGCTGCTTGCAGTGCAGTATGCAGTAGCCCAGAAAACGCTTTACGTCCTTTCAAAGGAGGGCAAACTCTCGGCCTATTCTGCCAGTAAGGTGACGTTCGACAACGCCCCGTTCACTTTTACCTACGGTGAAGTGACGGAGATTACCAAGGAGTCGTTCTCTGCCTCGTTCAGCGTTGCTTTTAACTCTACCGATTATAAGTCGTTCAACCAGACCCCCGAAGTGGGTATCTGCTTCTCCGACGTTAATGAGACACCCACGATAGCAGACGGCAAGATAGAGAAAGGCTCGTCGCTTACCAATTATTCATTCAGCATTAATGGCCTTGATGCCGGCACTACATATTACTATCGTGCATATGTGAAAGTAAACGATGCAGTCTACTATGGTGATGTCAAGAGCGAAACAACTTTTGGCAATAAGCCAACCTATAAAATTATCAATGGCCATAAGTTCGTTGACCTTGGTTTGCCGAGCGGTCTGTTGTGGGCTACCTGCAATGTGGGTGCAGCAATAGCTGCCGATGACGGTTGCTTTTTCGCCTGGGGCGAGACTGAAGCTACAAAGTCATCATACGAACGGGCAACCTATAAGTATGGGACATCAGAAGGTGATCCGACGAAGTACAACTCCACCGATGGCAAGACCACTCTCGACAATGAAGACGATGCCGCCTACGTCAACTGGGGCTCCTCTTGCCGCATGCCGACCAACGATGAATTCAGTGAACTTCTCAATTCCGACAACTGCATATGGAATTGGGTCAGTATGACAACCTCCAGTGGTTCTTCCATTAGAGGTTACTATGTCACAAGCGTCAAGAACGGCAATTCAATCTTCTTCCCAGCCTCTGGCTTCCTCCATTATGAGAAACATAGCTCTCATGGTCAGGTCGGTTACTACTGGTCTAGAACGCTCAGCTCCAGCGTATCCTATCATGCATACTGCCTCACGCTTACTAACACTATGCACAACAGTGACCGTTACTACTATAGCTACGACGGTCAGTCCGTCCGCCCCGTAGCGGAATCGTCTGCAACACAGGACGAACAAACGGTCGTTCAGAAATCAGCATCTCAACAAGAGCCTCGGCAGAATATGCTTATAGTGGGCAGCAACGGCAGCGTGAATGCCGTGAGTGTATCTTCCGTGGATTATGCCACGTTCAATGCCGACAACAAGTGGCTCTGCATTACCAATGACGGCATAGAGGCTGCAACTACCGCTTCTTTCTCGGCATCGTGCACCGTTGGTTTGGCTGGCGGTTCCAACATAAAGGAACTTGGCATTACTCCTCAAGTGGGTGTGTGCTACTCGAAGATCAATGCCATTCCGACCATTGATGACAACTGCGAGTCGTTGGGCTCTGAGCTGACGAACTACACATTCACACTCTCGTCTCTCTTCTCCGGCACAACATATTATTATAGAGTGTATGTGAAGCTTGCCGACGGAGTGTTCTATGGTGATGTTGCAGAAGCCAAAACCCTTGGTACGGCACCTGCCGACTATAGCAAGACCATCAACGGCCACAAGTTCGTCGACCTCGGTTTGCCAAGCGGTCTGCTTTGGGCAGAGACGAACGTTGGTGCTGAGACAGCTGCCGATGACGGCAATTACTATGCCTGGGGCGAGACCACTACAAAGTCCACATATAGCATGGAAAACTATTTTGATTCTAAGCGCACTTTCTATTCTACCACCAGTGGCAAGACCACTTTGGAAAAGCAACACGATGCCGCTTACGTCAATTGGGGTTCCTCTTGTCGTATGCCGACTTCCGATGAATTCAGTGAACTTCTCAACTCGAGCAATTGCACTTGGACTTGGACCAACATGACCACCTCTAGCGGTTCCTCTATATATGGTTACCAAGTCACCAGCGTCAAGAACGGCAATTCCATCTTTCTCCCGGCCTCAGGCGGCCGCTTCGATGGGGAGGGTGAAGGTCACGGTTCGCAAGGTGACTATTGGTCCAGTACGCTCCATTTCAGATATTCCGACAGCGCATACTACCTCCGCTTCTCCAGTAGCGACTGCTACAAGTACGACGATGACCGTTATGATGGCCTTACCGTCCGCCCCGTCGCACAACCGTAAACCAATGTGTTCTTGCAGTTCCAAAGAT
>CAZXGQ010000001.1:0-87082 GCA_964640415.1 uncultured Prevotella sp. | reverse complement strand
CGATGCCTTTACGTTAGAATCGCGTCGCGATAGTGCTACTATCGCGACGCGATTTTTAGCTTTTTGGGGCTAAAATTGGCTTGAAGGTGCCCTTTTTAAGACTTCAGAGCCTCTTTTGTCGTTCTAGAAGGTGTGCCTCCCAAGTGTTAAAATCTTGCTATAAATCTTTACATTCAAAGCACACAGAGACGTTTTGTTTTCCGACACATCACTCCCAATGTCGGATGAGTCATAAATAGGGCTTTTGCGATCCTAACGTAAACGCGTCGCGATTCAAGCGTAATGGCGTTGCGATTCTAACGTAAACACACCGGCTTTACAGTGTAAGGCCGGTGCGTTTTGTAATTGTCCGAAAAAGAGCTGGTTTATAAATAAAACTCTCGTGTCAGCAAGTCGTACCATTCGGAACGTTTGCCATCTTTGCCGGTGAGCACCACTTCGGTTTTGTCGAATTCCTTTGGCCGCGATTTGGAAAAGGCGACTAGACAACGTTTGGCGGGTTTCCGCTCAACTGTTTTTATCATATACTGGCGTGTAAGGAACATACCGCGCGTGAAAGCCTCCTGCGAGAAAGCTTCCATGTAGTCGGCCGGAATGATGGCAGATATTTCCCCGTCGTCGGTAAGATGGCTTGCGGCAAACGAGAGAATGTCGGCAAACGACAATGTCACAGTGTGTCTTGCCAAATTGCGCGAAGTCTCCGGTGCTTGCAGACTGTTGCTGAAAAAGGGTGGGTTGGTGACGATGCTGTCGTATGGGGTAGTGGGGCAGAAGTCTTGCAAAGCCTTACCAATCACCTCGATACGGCTTGCGAAAGGAGAGCCGTATACGTTTTCCATGGCCTGCTCAGCCGCGTTTGTGTCTATCTCCACAGCATCGACCTTGGCCTCGGAAAACCTCTGTGCCATCATCAGCGCAATGAGACCTGTGCCTGTGCCGATGTCAAGGATTCGTGTCCCGCCACGAGCCCACGCACCCAAGAGCACACCGTCGGTGCCTACTTTCATTCCGCAGCGGTCTTGGGCAACGGTGAATTTTTTAAATTGAAATGTCTTTCCCATACTTTTCCAACGACATATGCGCTAATTTATTATATTCTTCGTAACTTTGCATATCGTTTTTATATAGAATATTTTACATTGACTTATTAGGTATTGACACGATATGCCAAAAGAAAATACGACCATACAGATGTTTGCTGACTTTGATGGCGACATTTCCACTATATTCAATGAGGGCAAGGAATGCGACTGCCCGATCCTTACCACACGCAACATGGTGGTGATGCCTGGGGTGTTGGTGCCCATCCTCCTCGGAAGGCAGCCAAGCATCAACCTTGCACATTATTTAAACAAGGATACCAAGAATCGCATTTGCGCCATATTCTGTCAGAAAGACCCCGATAACGAGCAGCCTTACGACAAGGACGACGTCTATGATGTAGGTGTCATGGCAAAGCTCGTGCGGATAATAGAGATGCCGGCATCGAATAACGTAACCGCCATCTTCCAGGCTACGTGCAGATGCACGCTTGAGAAAATAACCTCGCGACGCAGTTATCTCAAGGGACATGTTGTGCCGCTATCGGAAATGGTGCCCGATGCCAACGACACCGAGTTCAATTCCATTGCCGACAACGTGCGTTCCGTGACGCAGGAGCTCATTCGCATGAGCGATGACATTCCAGACGACAGCATAATGTCGTTTATGAACATCACCAACAAGACCATGTTGGTGAATTTTGCGTGCACGAACCTTCCTCTACCCGTAGAGGACAAGGCAAGGCTTATCAAGCTCGACGACATAAGGGAGCGTGGTCTTGAACTGCTCAAGGTGGAGAACCGCGAGATACAGTTTGCCAAGTTGAAGGGCGACATACGCAACAAGACGCGTGTTGACCTCGATGAACAGCAGAAAGAGTATTTCCTCCACCAGCAGATGAAGAACATCAAGGAGGAACTGGGTGACAACTCTGAAACAGCCGCAAAGGTATCGCTTGAGAAGAAAGCCAAAGACAAGGACTGGCCGGAGGCGATAGCCAAGTTGTTCAAGAAGGAACTTGGAAAGCTTGACACGTTCAACCAGCAAAGTCCGGAATACAGCGTTCAGCTCAACTATCTCGATATGATGGTGTCGCTGCCATGGAACTATTGCACGACCGACGACCTTCAGCTGAAGCGTGCCCGCACCATCCTCGACCGCAACCACTACGGCATGGAGAAGGTAAAGGAGCGCATACTCGAATATCTTGCCGTGTTGCAGCTTCGTGGCGACTTGAAGTCGCCCATCCTCTGCCTCTATGGCCCTCCCGGAGTAGGCAAGACATCGCTTGGCAAGAGCATTGCTGCCTCGATGAAGCGCAAGTATGTCAGGGTGTCGCTTGGCGGACTGCACGACGAGAGCGAGATACGAGGACATCGCCGCACGTATGTCGGTGCCATGCCCGGCAGAATAATCAAGAGCATACAGAAGGCCGGATCGTCGAACCCTGTGTTTATCCTTGACGAAATAGACAAAGTGTCGTCCAACAACTACAACGGCGATCCTTCGTCGGCTTTGCTTGAAGTGCTTGACCCGGAGCAGAACAACGCTTTCCACGACAACTATCTCGACGTGGACTATGATCTGTCGAAGGTCTTTTTCATAGCCACTGCCAACGATATCAGCACTATTCCCAGACCGCTTCTCGACCGTATGGAGCTTATCGAAGTGCCGGGGTATGTCACCGAGGAGAAGATAGAGATTGCCAAGCGCCATCTCGTGCCAAAGGAGGTGAGCAACAACGGACTTGACAAGACTGAGGCCAAGATCAAATTCTCAAGGCAGGCTTTGGAGAAGATCATTGAGAACTATACCCGCGAGAGCGGTGTCAGGCAGCTTGAGAAACAGGTCGACAAGGCCTTGAGAAAGGTGGCGTTGCACATTGCCCTCGACGAGCCGATACCTGAGAAGCCCATATCCGCAACCGACGTGGAGGACTTGCTCGGCAAACCGCCATTCATGCGCGACATATACCAAGGCAACGAATATGCCGGCGTGGTCACGGGCCTTGCTTGGACTTCGGTGGGCGGCGAGATTCTCTTCATAGAGACATCACTCTCAAAGGGCAAAGCAGGCAAACTGACGCTTACGGGTAACCTCGGCGACGTGATGAAGGAGAGCGCCATCATTGCCCTGCAATATGTGAAGGCCAACTGCGACAAGTTGGGCGTTGATTACCGTGTGTTTGAAAACTGGAACATACATATCCACGTGCCCGAGGGCGCAACACCAAAGGACGGACCCTCGGCAGGCATAACGATTGCCACATCGTTGGCGTCGGCGCTTACACAGCGTAAGGTCAGGCTCAACACTGCCATGACGGGCGAGATAACCCTTCGCGGCAAGGTGCTGCCAGTGGGAGGCATAAGAGAGAAGATACTTGCTGCGAAACGTGCCGGTATAACCGACATCGTGATTTGTAAGGACAACAAGAAGGATATCGAGGAGATACCGCAAGACTTCCTCAAGGGCGTGAGCTTCCATTATGTGGAGAACGTCCAGGATGTATGGGATTTCGCCCTTACCGATGAGACGGTGAAGAACCCGATAGACCTGACCATTCCCAGCGAAGAGGTCGAGAAGAAGAACAACGAAAAATAATAAAGAATAAATAAATGCCGGGACACATGTTTGTCCCATATTAACAGATATGGATTTTCAGCTCCAATATACCGATAATGCCTCTGATGCACGCGCTGGCGTAATAACCACAGACCATGGCAAGATAGAGACTCCGATATTCATGCCTGTGGGCACTTGTGGCGCTGTGAAGGGTGTTCATTTCAGCGAGTTGCGCTCTCAGGTCAATGCGCAGATTATACTAGGTAACACTTATCACCTTTACCTGCGTCCAGGTCTCGATATACTGAAGAAGGCAGGCGGCCTTCATGGTTTCAATGGCTGGGAGCGCCCTATCCTCACCGATAGTGGCGGCTTTCAGGTGTTTTCCCTGTCGGGCATCCGCAAGCTCACAGAGGAAGGTTGCGAGTTCCGTTCACACATCGACGGCTCAAAGCATATCTTCACTCCGGAGAATGTGATGGACACCGAGCGCATCATCGGTGCAGACATCATGATGGCTCTCGACGAGTGTCCTCCCGGACAGAGCGATTATGCCTATGCCAAGAAGAGCTTGGGAATGACCCAGCGTTGGCTCGACCGCTGCATAAAGCGTTTCAACGAGACGGAGCCGCTCTACGGCTACAAACAGACCCTTTTCCCCATCGTGCAAGGATGCACGTTCAAGGACCTGAGGCAAGAGGCGGCCAAGTTTGTTGCCGACAAGGGTGCGGAAGGCAATGCCATAGGTGGTTTGGCGGTAGGCGAGCCCACGGAAGTGATGTATGAGATGATAGAGGTGGTCAACGAGATTCTGCCAAAGGACAAGCCGCGTTATCTCATGGGTGTAGGTACACCGCAAAACATTCTTGAAGCTATCGAGCGCGGTGTCGACATGTTCGACTGCGTGATGCCGACTCGCAATGGCCGCAACGCCATGCTCTTTACCTATGAGGGCACGATGAACATGCGCAACAAGAAATGGGAGACCGATTTCTCGCCGGTAGACCCAGACGGTTGCGAGATTGACCGAGTGACGACCAAGGCATACCTTCACCACCTTTTCAAGGCTCAGGAGTTGCTGGCCATGCAGATTGCGAGCATACACAACCTCGCCTTCTACTTGAGGCTCGTCACCGATGCGAGAAAGCACATCCTCGCCGGCGACTTCGTGCAGTGGAAGAACAGCGTCGTGGGCCAGTTGGGACAGAGGCGATAAGAAGAAAGGCTAAGTATGAAGAGTTTCAATAAGATAAGGAAGCATCGCCGGTTCTATAAGGCAGGAAGATGGATGTCGAGGCACCCAAAGTGGTTGCATCGCTTCTTCAGGTGGACAGCCAACCACACGCGTCTGCTTCAAAGGATATTTAAATGGATTGGCAGAAAGCTCAGCTTCCTGTTTGTACTTAAATATCTAAACCCCTTCCGCTACATCAAGAGGATAGACTGGTATATCATCAAGAAGTTTATCGGAACATATTTCTTCTCGATAGCCTTGATTATATCCATCTCCATCGTCTTCGACGTTAACGAGAACTTGGCCAAGTTCACGGAATATCATGCCCCGTTGAGAGCCATAGTGTTCGACTACTATGCCAACTTCGTTCCTTACTTTGCCAACCTCTTCAGTGCGCTGTTCGTCTTTATCGCCGTAATTTTCTTTACGACAAAGTTGGCCGGCAATTCAGAGGTAATAGCCATGCTGTCGGCTGGTATCTCGTTCAAGCGATTGCTTAGGCCTTACATGATGTCGTGCGTGTTCCTTTCCGCATTGTCGTATTATCTCTCGGCCTATGTCATACCTCACGGAACCGTGATCAGGCAGAACTTTGAGTCGATGTACAAAAACAAGAAGAAGAACACGTCGGCTGAGAATGTGCAGTTGCAGGTGGCACCGGGTGTCATTGCCTATATCCAACACTACGACAACAACCGTAAGCATGGTTATGGATTCTGCCTCGACAAGTTCCAGGACAAGAAACTTGTTTCCCACATGACCGCAACCGATGTGCAGTATGACACCATCTCCGACAGCAAATTCCATTGGACCCTTTCCAACTGGAAGATTCGGCGGCTGAAAGGTTTGAAAGAGCACATCACAAGCGGTGCGCGCAAGGACTCCGTGATACAGATGGAACCGACCGACCTTGTCTATTCCAAGGGCCAGCAGGAGACATTCACGTCGCCGGAGCTGAAAGACTACATTTCGAAGCAGATTGACCGCGGATCCGGAAATGTGGTACAATATCAGGTTGAGTACTACAAGCGAATAGCCTCATCGTTTGCGTCATTCATCCTGACCATCATCGGAGCCTCGCTCTCAGCGAGAAAGCGAAAGGGCGGAATGGGAGTGTATCTCGGTATTGGATTGGCACTGTCGTTTGGGTACATCATGTTCCAGACCATCTCTGCCACATTTGCCATCAATGCCGGCTTCCCGCCAATGTTGGCCGCCTGGTTGCCGAACATCGTGTTCGCGATAATAGCGTTTGCCTGTTATCGAAAGGCACCTAACTAAAACCAACACTTCAATCACCCCGTACCGCCTTGGCGGTTGTCATTAAAAGAAAGTAAACAATGAAATTTGAAGAATTAAATCTCACCGACAACGTTCTTGACGCTCTCTATGACATGCGTTTCGACGAATGCACTCCAGTGCAGGAAAACTGTATACCACCAATCTTGGACGGCCACGATGTAATGGGTGTGGCACAGACGGGAACAGGAAAGACGGCTGCATACCTGCTGCCAATTCTCTCAAGGCTCGACAGTGGCAATTATTCAAAGGATGTTGTAAACTGCATCGTTATGTCTCCAACACGAGAGCTTGCACAGCAGATTGACCAGGCAATGCAAGGCTTCTCTTATTACTTGCCCGACGTATCGAGTGTGGCTGTATATGGTGGTAACGACGGCAACCGTTACGATCAGGAGATGAAGAGCATGCGCCTTGGGGCTGACGTTATCATCGCTACTCCTGGACGATTGATATCACATATCTCGATGGGAAACATAGACTTGTCAAAAGTCAGTTTCTTTGTGCTTGACGAAGCTGACCGCATGCTCGACATGGGTTTCTCCGATGACATCATGAAGATAGCCTCAAAGCTCCCGAAGAACTGTCAGACCATAATGTTCTCAGCCACGATGCCGAAAGACATAGAGAAGTTGGCGCAGAGCCTGCTGAAGAATCCTGTAGAGGTGAAGCTTGCCGTGAGCAAGCCCGCAGAAAAGATCAAGCAGAGCGCTTATATCTGCTATGAGACGCAGAAATTGCAAATCATACAGGATATTTTCAAGTCCGGTGACCTCAAGCGCGTGATAATATTCTCGGGCAGCAAGATGAAGGTAAAGCAGATCAATCAGGCTCTTAACAAGATGAAGATCAACAGCGGAGAAATGCACTCCGATCTTGAGCAAGCCGAGAGGGATGCCATAATGTTCAAGTTCAAAAGCGGTCAGATTGATGTGCTTGTGGCTACCGACATCGTGGCTCGCGGAATTGACATTGACGACATAGCCATGGTCATCAATTTCGACGTACCTCACGATGCCGAGGACTATGTTCACCGCATTGGCCGTACGGCACGTGCCGATAGGGATGGCGTTGGCATCACATTCGTCAATGAAGACGACATGTATGCTTTCCACCAGATTGAGAAATTCCTTGAGCAGGACATCCAAAAATGTCCATTGCCTGAAGGTTGTGGGGAAGGCCCGGAGTATACCACTTCGCGTCGCCCGGGCAAGACGTCAGCCAAGAGCCGCCGAAGGAAAGACCGTGACAACACTGCTCACAAGGATGCAAAACAACGCTCCGGACGTAGAGACAAAGGTGACAATAGAACACCTGGTGACAGACAAAGTCAAAAACGTAATGGTCAGCAAGACCAGCAGCAAGGCCAACAACCAAAGCAGGGGCAGCCAAAGCAGAGTCAACCCAAGCAAGACCAACAGTCCAAGCAGGGCCAAAAGCAGAAGCAAGGACAGCCCAAACAAGGCCAACAGAAGCAGGGACAGCAGCAAAACTCTCAGTCTGGGCAACAGCAGGGTCAGCCTAAGCAAGACAGAAGGCAGCGTGGTAATGGTCAAAAGCAAGAACGCCAACATGCGCAGCAACAGGCAAGGCCCGAGGGCGAAGCTCCGAAGCAGCGTGGTCGTCATAAGTATGCCGACAAGCAACGCGGGCAGCAGACTCAACAGGCGCAACCTGCCCAAAAGGCTCAATCCAAGAAAGCTGACGAAGGAAAGCAGAAATCCAAGAAAGGTGTGGTGCAGCCAAACCTCAATGAGCGTGGTCTGAAGGGATTCATTAAGCATCCGATTCGTTGGATCATGAACATGGGCAAGAAATAAATATTATAAAAGCATAAAACAAGGGTGACTTTGAAATTCAAAGTCACCCTTGTTTTATGCTTATAATGTTTGTGTCGCTTTGGGTGCACAACGAAAAGCGTTAGATAGATGCTGCCCTTACGCGGCTCAATGTCTCTGGTGTCATTTGCAAATAGCTGGCTATATAGACCAAAGGAGCACGAAGCACAACTTGCGGCATCGTTTTGCAGAGACGCAAGTATCGGTTCAGGGCTGTCTCGAACCTCAACAGGTCGGCGTGTTGCTGCGAGATGATGAGGCTCTCTTCCAAAATCTTTCTGTACAGAATTTGGATGTTGACATTGTGCAGTGCCACTTGCTCAAGTTTGTGCTTGGGAATGAGATAGATACATGAAGGTTCCAAAGCCTCAACTTGCAGTCGGGTAGGCTCCTCCTTGAAGAGGCTCTCGATGCACATGAATATCTCACCGTCAGAGCCTATATGTTCAGTAAGCTGTTTGTCGTTCTTGAAGTAAAACTGCCTAATCAAGCCTTTGTCTATGTAGTAAATGTTCTCACAGACTTCTCCCTCTTTTAGTATCATCTCACCCTTGGAAAATCTCTTAGGCACAAGAATACTTTCAAGCGTGTCAAGTTCTTCGTGAGTCATCGTGCTGTATTTTCTTGCCAGCTCACGCGCTATATCACGGGTTGTGTTCTGAAGTTCTTTCATGATTTTACTATATATTAGGCTTAATAAATTGTTTCCTCTTAGTCAAGCTTTAACACGGCAAGGAAGGCCTTTTGAGGTACTTGCACATTGCCTATTTGCTTCATGCGCTTCTTTCCCTTCTTCTGTTTCTCAAGAAGTTTTCTCTTTCGGCTAACGTCACCGCCATAGCATTTTGCAAGCACGTCTTTTCTGACCTGCTTTACTGTTTCTCGTGCCACTATCTTGGCTCCTATGGCAGCTTGAATTGCAATGTCGTATTGCTGACGCGGAATCAGCTCTTTCAGCTTGCCGCACATATTTCTACCCATCGTGACGGCATTGTCTTGGTGTGTGAGCGTTGACAATGCGTCGACAGGTTCTCCGTTGAGCAGAATGTCGAGTTTGACGAGTTTTGATGGCCTGAAGTTGTCGATATAGTAGTCGAAAGAAGCATATCCTTTTGATATGGACTTGAGCTTGTCGTAGAAGTCGATGACAATCTCGCCCAATGGAATCATGAAGTGAAGCTCCACTCGGTTACCGGAAATGTATTGCTGGTCAAGCAACTCGCCGCGTTTATCAAGGCAAAGCTTTATGATGGGGCCGATATAATCGCTTGATGTTATGATGGTTGCCTTGATGTAAGGCTCTTCGATATGGTCGATCTCGGTAGGGTCGGGGAGACCGCTTGGATTATGAACCTCAAGCTCCTCACCTTGCTTGGTGTATACTTTATACGATACGTTTGGAACGGTGGTTATAACCTCCATGTTGAACTCACGGTCGAGACGCTCCTGTATAATCTCCATGTGGAGAAGGCCAAGGAAGCCGCACCTGAAACCAAAGCCCAAAGCTTGTGAAGACTCTGGCATGAAGGTAAGGCTCGCATCGTTGAGCTGCAACTTCTCAAGAGAGCTGCGAAGGTTCTCGTATTCAGTCGGGTCAATAGGATAGACACCGGCAAACACCATTGGTCTTACCTCTTGGAAACCTTCTATGGCATTTTCACATGCATTGTTGACATGGGTTATCGTGTCACCGACTTTTACCTCCGTGGCAGTCTTGATACCGGATATGATGTATCCTACCTCGCCCGTTGACAATTCTTTGCGAGGTTCCATGTCCATTTTCAATACTCCAACCTCGTCGGCGACGTATTCCATGTCGGTTTGCACAAACTTCACTTTGTCGCCTTGGCGAACGGCACCGTTGAGTACCTTTCCAAGCACTATAATACCACGGAAAGAATTGAAGATGGAGTCGAAGATAAGTATTTGCAACGGCTTTTTGGGGTCACCCTTAGGAGCCGGAATGCGCTCTACCACTGCTTTCAGTATGTCTGGGATGCCTTCTCCTGTCTTGCCGCTTGCCCTTATGATGCTCTCGTGGTCACAGCCGATAAGGTCCACAATCTCGTCCTCAACCTCATCAGGCATTGCGTTTGGCATATCGATTTTGTTTATGACCGGTATTATTTCCAAGTCATGGTCAATGGCCATATACAGGTTGGAAATAGTCTGTGCCTGTACGCCCTGGGTAGCGTCCACAACGAGCAGCGCGCCTTCGCACGCAGCAATGCTGCGTGACACCTCATAGCTGAAGTCGACGTGTCCCGGAGTGTCAATCAAGTTGAGAATATATTTCTGTCCGTTAAGCTCATACTCCATCTGTATAGCATGGCTCTTGATGGTTATGCCACGCTCACGCTCAAGATCCATGTCGTCAAGCATCTGATTTTCAGTAATCTTGATGGTTTTGGTGTATTCGAGCATTCTGTCGGCCAAAGTTGACTTGCCGTGGTCTATATGAGCTATAATGCAAAAATTGCGGATGTTTTCCATTCGAAAATTATAATCTTTGTCGCAAAGTTACAAAAAAGATGGGACAATGGTAATCTAAAATTACATATTTTTCTTAACTTTGCGCAAAAGATTACATAATACAGAGACAAAATGCAGATGATGAAATACAATTTATTGTTTCTTGCTTTTGCGGTGCTTTTATTTTCAGGATGTCACCGTACCACATTGGAAGACCTTGCGGCAAAGACCGCCGAGGAATATACTGAGCGTTATTGCCCCACTCCAGTAGAAAATGGCCAGCGTACCGACAGTGTGACCTTTTCCCGTGAAACGCATACCTTTGGTTATTACTATTCTTTGTCGGGCAAAGTGGATGATGCTTCTATCATAGAAAGTAACAAACAACAGATTATTTCCACTATCCTTAGCAGCTTGAAAGAGAACACCAGCATGAAGGATTATAAGCAAGCCGGCTATAGCTTTCGCTATGTCATGAAGTCGAGCAAGACCGGTGCTGTCCTGATTGACAAAACGTTTACGAACAAAGATTATAAGTAGTCGATAAGCATGCCAAAAGACAAGACCATGTATGTCTGCAGCAACTGCGGATACGAATCGGCAAAATGGCTTGGGCGCTGCCCGTCGTGTAGTGAGTGGGACAGTTTCAAGGAGATAAAGGTCGATGCCAGCTATGGCTCCATGAACGCCAAGAACACTGCGGCGTCACTGCGCAAGGGCTTCGGCAAATCTGTTGTTGGTCACGACGAGAACAAACCCTTGCGGCTGAAGGAAATTCCTTTGCAAGACGCACCGAGAATAGACACTCAAGACCATGAACTCAATCGTGTGTTGGGAGGAGGCCTTGTTCCGGGCAGCATAGTGTTGCTAGGCGGTGAGCCAGGTATAGGCAAGTCGACCCTTACGTTGCAGACGCTCCTTGGCATGAGCGGCATGCCAATCTTGTATGTCAGCGGAGAGGAGAGTGCTCATCAGATCAAGATGAGAGCTGAACGAATAAAAAAAGGACTGCCTGGAGGCAATATCATAGAGAACGGAGATGCGGGCACCGCAAACGAGATTGACAATGTGTTTATCCTCTGCGAAACATCGTTGGAGAAAATATATTCGGCTATTCAGCAGTTGCATCCGAGTCTTGTGGTTATTGACTCAATTCAGACCATATCCACAGAACAAGTCGACTCATCGCCCGGAAGTATTTCCCAAGTCAGGGAGTGTGCCGCTTCCTTGCTTCGGTTTGCCAAGACGAGTGGCGTCCCTGTCATACTCATTGGCCATATAAACAAGGAAGGCACTTTGGCAGGTCCGAAAATCCTCGAACACATTGTTGACACCGTAATACAGTTTGAAGGTGACCAGCATTATGTCTACAGAATATTGAGAAGCATCAAAAACCGTTTTGGCAGCACGTCGGAGCTCGGAATTTATGAAATGCGGCAAGATGGTTTGCGACCGGTTTCCAACCCTTCAGAACTTCTTTTGGCCGAAGATCATGAAGGACTTTCGGGAGTCGCCATCAGTTCTACCATCGAAGGTCTAAGACCTTTCCTCGTTGAGACCCAAGCTCTTGTCTCAACAGCCGCATATGGCACGCCTCAACGTTCCGCCACCGGATTCGACCAGCGCAGGTTGAATATGCTTCTTGCTGTTTTGGAGAAGCGAGTGGGCTTCAAGCTTATACAGAAAGACGTGTTTCTCAACATTGCAGGTGGAATGAGAGTCACCGACATGGCAATGGACCTTAGTGTAATAGCCGCTGTGTTGTCAAGCAATGTTGATACGCCTATCGAGAATGGGTGGTGCATGTGTGGAGAGGTTGGACTTAGCGGTGAGGTTAGGCCTGTAAGCCGGGTGGAACAGCGAATAGCTGAAGCTGAGAAACTCGGATTCAACCATATCATATTGCCCGCCTACAACATGAAAGGCATTAACCCAAAGAAATATGCCATACAGCTTCATCCTGTAAAGAAAGTGGAGGAAGCGCTTAGGGCTTTGTTTAATTAATGAATAATGATTTACGTATGAAAGACAGTATAATTATTGTTAGTGGTGGAATGGATTCCATCACAATGCTTTATGAATATAAGGATCGCATAGCCATGGGCGTTTCGTTCAACTATGGCAGCAACCATAACCAGCGTGAGATTCCTTTTGCCGAGATGCACTGCAAGCGTTTGGGAATACCCCACATTACGATCGACCTTGGTTTCATGTCAGATTATTTCAAGTCAAGTCTGTTGGAAGGCGCTGATGCTATTCCTGAAGGTAACTATGATGACGAAAACATGAAGTCTACCGTCGTTCCTTTCCGCAATGGCATAATGCTTTCCATTGCCGTAGGACTTGCTGAGTCTAACCATCTTAAGTACGTGATGATGGCAAACCATGGTGGCGACCATACCATTTATCCCGATTGCCGTCCGGAGTTTGTAAATAACATGTCGGCTGCCGCAAAGGCCGGGACTTATGAGGATGTCGAGATATTGGCTCCATATACCAATATTACAAAGGCAGATATTGCCAAGCATGGCAAGGCTCTTGGCATAGATTACAGTGAGACCTGGAGCTGCTACAAGGGTGGCGATAAACATTGTGGCAAATGTGGCACATGCAGGGAACGTATCGAAGCCTTGCATGAGGCAGGCATCAACGACACTACAGAGTATGAAGATGATTAGTGTTATAGGATGCTCCAAGAGTAGGCTGGTATTTGCGTCAGTGTTGGGTCTCTTGTTGCTTTCCGCTTCAATGACATCTTGCAGCAAGAACTATAAAGAGGCAAAGCAAGCTGAGAAGTTGTCACGCAATGAACTGTTGCGCGAGGACAGTCTTGCACTGAAAGTAGCCACTGTGCCCACTCTCGATTGTCTGCCACTTTTCATAGGGGTGGAAGACAGTCTTTTCGACAGAAACGGAGTCGACGTGCATTTAAAGTTGAAGAGTGCGCAGATAGATTGCGATACGTTGATTAAAGGCAAATACGTTGAAGGAATGGTCAGCGACCTTGTGCGAACCGAACGGTTGAAGAAGGCTGGCGTTATGTTGCGGTATGTAACGGCAACTGATGCTTATTGGCAACTTTACACCAACCGTATCTCACGTATCAAGGAACTCAATCAGTTGTCCGACAAGATGATAGCCATGACGAGATTCTCTGTCACCGATTATCTTGCCGATTATGCCATTGACAGTGCAAAAGCCAAGTTTGAGGTTTACAAGGTTCAGATAAACGACCCACGCATTCGCATAAAGATGGTTATCAACAACGAGATGGATGCCGCATTGTTTACCGAACCTCAGGCCACCACAGCCCGTCTGTATAATAATCCGATGCTTATGGACAGTCGTGACAAGAATGTCCGTTTTGGCGTAATTGCGTTCAGAGAAGCGGCGCTTAAGGATAAAAGACGGCAAAAGCAACTCGACTCCTTTGTAAAGGTTTATAACATGGCGGTGGATTCGATCAATCACTTCGGATTGCAACACTATGCTGCCGTAATAAGCAAGTATACCAGCGCAGACGCAAAAACCATCAAGGCGTTGCCTAAGTTGAAGTTCAGTCATGTGAAACAGCCAAGGGAACGCGACATTAACATTGCGAAAAGATATTGACGATTATATGACAAGGCTTGACAATACCAACTGGAAAGACTTTTTAAAGAGCATTGACACGCTAAAGAGACTGCTGTCTGACAATCAGCCTCTTGGTTCTGTGTTGCATGCGGCGAAGGCGGTTCTGACTGACTATTCTCGTCCGTCGGATGATGAATTCGACAGCATTGGCGACAGCTATCGGTTGATGAGCGACTTCATGCTTCGGGGCTATAAAGACAATACGCGTGTTGACTTGTACCGCAAACTGAGTCAGCGTTTATATAGAAAACTGTCGGACATCGAACTGCAAACGCGCAGACAGTTTGATCCGTTAGTGTGTTCGCTGGTCTCTCGTGAGACCTCCTTGCTTGACGTTGACAGTCTTCGAAATAATCTTGAGCTTTTCGTGTCAGACATGGCCATGCTGACTCTTGAGCCCGAGCAAGATGTGACTGATAAACGCAAGGCTCTTTACGAGCGCCGGCATAATATAATGTCGAAGGCATTCAACCAAATATTATGTTCTGGGCAATGGAGTAATGAACAGGTCGCTGATATTGCCAATCTCATTCTTTCTCCCATAATCGAAATGACCGACGCACTTACCTTGTGTGCGGCTGTCATGATGTCGTCTCTTCTTTCGCCTGATCCGGTAAAGGTATTGCTGCTGCTGAAGGTCTACAAGGAAGCTACCGATGAAAAGTTGAGGCAAAGGGCCCTCATCGGCTGGGTGTTTGCATTGGACAACGGAGATTTCAGCTTGTTCCCGAATATAGCCGAAGATGTTAAACTCCTGATAGCCGACAAAGGTTTTCGTGACGAGTTGGTTGAGTTGCAGATGCAAGTTGTCTACTGCATGTCTGCCGAGGAAGACACTCAAACGATAAACAGGGACGTGATGCCAAACATAATAAAGAACCAGAATATTGAGGTTACGAGGTTTGGCATACGTGAGAAGGATGACAACCCGATGGACGACATATTGCATGGTGACACCAGCGACCATAAGATTGAGGAAATCGAACAAAGCGTGCGCAAGATGGCTGAAATGCAGAAGCGTGGCGCTGACATATATTTTGGCGGGTTCTCCAAGATGAAGAGATTCGGTTTCTTCTTTACGTTGTCCAATTGGTTCATTCCTTTTTATATGCAGCACCCCGGACTTGCCCATCTGTCGAAAGAGATAAAAGATACCAAGTTCATGTCTAACCTGCTGTCAACCATGCCTTTTTGTGATTCCGACAAATACAGTTTCGCTTTGGCTATGTCGTCGGTGTTCCCCCAACTCCCCGACAATATCAAGGAGATGGTTGGCAACAACGCTGGCATGGTCATGACGGGCATGGACGGAATGATGAATACTCCCGCGTTTTTCCGTAGGCAATATCTTCAAGACCTCTACAGGTTCTTCCGAATCAATGACAGTCGTAAGGCTTTCAGCAATCCTTTTGATTCTGGCAGCTATAAGATGTTCCTAAACAACCGTGTGTTCCATAAGGCTATGCATGACGAGGCCATTAGTATTGTGGGATTTCTTGTAAAGCGAAAGATGTATGTCGAAGCCAAGGAGATGCTTGACAACTATTTCGACGATAACCAATTGGATGATAACCTCTTGGCAGCCCGTATAGCCTTGAAGAACTGCGATTACCGCATGGCGGAGAAACTGTTTGCCAAGGCATATGAAATTGAGAATCACGGTGACAGGTCATTAAAAGGTTATGCCGTTGCAAGTTTTCATTGTGCTCACTATGCTAAGGCCACAGAACTGTATCACCGCTTGACCGAACTGTATCCTGAGAATGCGCAGTACCGTATGAACGAGGCAATCGCGCTCATCAACGGCAATAGAGAAGAAGAAGCGGTTAAGAAACTCTATGAACTTTACTATAACGTTCAGGATGATATCAACGTAAGGCGTGTGTTGGCCTGGGGACTTCTTTGCACGAAACAAGCAGAAAAGGCATCGAAACTGTATGCTGATATCCTTGCTTCTGGCCAAGATGTGGCCGTTGACCATCTCAATGCCGGTTATAGCTCATGGTTTATGGGCGAAGCAGAAGTGGCTGCCAAACATTTTGCCTATTTTGTGTCTAATAAGGCTCAAGAAGCTGAAAAAGCAAAGACGCATATCCCTGTAAACGTCCTTTCGGATAAGTTTAAGGAAGATGCGTCTTTGCTTGACCGTTATGACATTCCGGCCATTGACCGATTGGTCATGGCCGGCATTGACTAGCCGTTCATAGAGGCTAAGAACTCAATATTGTTGCGGGTGTGAACCATGCGGTCGTGAATAGTGTTCATGGCTTCCAACGGGGTCATATCCGCAATATATTTGCGCAGAATCCACATCCTGTCGAGTGTCGTCTTGTCCAAGAGCAGGTCATCGCGTCGTGTGCTTGATGCGACAAGATTTACAGCCGGGAAGATGCGCTTGTTAGACAAGCTGCGGTCGAGTTGCAGTTCCATGTTGCCGGTTCCCTTGAATTCCTCGAATATCACCTCGTCCATCTTTGAGCCTGTGTCTATGAGTGCTGTGGCAATAATCGTAAGAGAACCTCCGCCTTCAATGTTTCTTGCTGCACCGAAGAAGCGTTTGGGCTTTTGCAATGCATTGGCGTCGACACCGCCCGTTAGCACCTTGCCTGAGGCCGGAGAAACTGTGTTGTAGGCTCTTGCCAAACGAGTGATAGAGTCGAGGAAGATGACCACGTCGTGGCCACATTCCACCATACGCTTTGCCTTTTCAAGCACTATGCCTGCTATCTTTACGTGGCGTTCGGCTGGCTCGTCGAATGTTGAGGCTATAACCTCAGCGTTGACGGTGCGTGCCATATCGGTGACCTCCTCCGGACGTTCATCGATGAGAAGCATCATGAGGTAGGCCTCCGGATGGTTTGCCGCAATAGCGTTGGCAATGTTTTTCATCAATATTGTCTTACCCGTCTTTGGTTGGGCCACGATAAGCGCACGCTGGCCCTTTCCTATAGGAGCAAATAAGTCAACTATTCGTGTTGAGAGATTGGTTGTGGCAGGGTCCCCGGTAAGCTCAAACTTGCTGTCGGGGAACAGAGGGGTGAGGTTTTCGAATGGTACGCGATCCCTTACTTCTTCAGGACTGCGGCCGTTGATGGAAACGATGCTTGTCATCGGGAAATATTTCTCTCCATCGTGTGGCGGACGCACGCGTGCTTCTATCACGTCTCCGGTCTTCAAGCCATAGCGGCGTATCTGATTGTTGGGAACGTAAACGTCATCGGGTGAGGAAAGATAATTATAGTCGCTCGAACGCAAGAAACCATAGCCGTCGGCCATTACCTCAAGCACGCCGTTTGCAGAAATAATGTCGTTGAAATCGAAGGGTTCGGGAGTGTCTGCAACATTGTCTTTCGGAAGAGGTTCTGGTTCCACAGGTGGTTGTTGAATAAAGGAAGGTCCTGTGGTGGGACGGTCAAACATGTCGTAGTTTGGCGTAATGCCTTGGTCTTCAACAGGTATGTCAACTATTGTGATGAAGTCTGTTCCGTCTCCCGGGTCACCGTCCCAAACGGTATCTGTAACATTGTTTTCCTCGGCGATATCAGTGGAATCAGTGGAATCAGTGGCTTCGGCAGTTTCGGCAACGTCTTCCTTTTGTGCGTTGGCATTCTCACTTTGCTCCGCCACTTGGGCTTGGAAGTTGGCAATCATGTTGGTAGACTCTTCTTTGTCAACATTTTCTTTCGGCACCACTGGAGGTAAAATATCTTTATGCAATGTGTAGACTGGAGTGTCAGAAACAGTTTCCTGCTTGTTTGTCGGCTCCGCATTGCCTGCGCCGGAAGCTATCATTTTTTTCACTTCCGAAATCTTGGCTATCAGCTCGCGCTCAACCTTAGTCTTTGGTCCGCGGTGTTTCGGCTGGTTTTTCAATGTCTCCTCAAGTTCAGCAAGCAGCTGCTGCGGATCAGATGTGTCGCTAAACAGTAACTCTTGTTTTGGCGCCTTGTCATGTGAAGGAGCATTGGCCGACTGTTGCTTCTTGTCGCTTGATGGCCTTTTCTTGCTTCCTATCACAGCTTGTCTGTCAAGAATTGCATAAGCCAATTCCTCATCTGTTGTATAAGTTTCAGGGGATAGCTCTAGTTTTCTGGCAATATCGGCAAGTTCTTCCTTACCCATGACAGATAATTCTTCTTTTTTGTACATATATAATGTATGAAAATATTGATTTAAAAATAAGAGTAACACTTCCAAGAACAGGAAATGCTTAAATAAATATCTTATAAGTGCAAAGTTACGAATAATATTACAAATGCGCCCTCTTTTATTCGTGTTTTTTGCTAACTTTTTTGTTTTCTTTATTGCGGTGTAACGGCATTGCGGTTACACTTGTTTTTCATTGTCTCTTAATACAATATTGGAAGTACGTACAGTATGCCCGTTTTATGCATGATAAACCCCGAAAGTCAACTGAATAACTTACGGTGTGTCATTAATTATTGTTTTGGTATCCGTTTTGCGGAAGACTCGTTTGTAAATATTTATAGCAAGAATTTAACACTTTGGGGGCACACCTTCTAGAACGACGGAAGAGGCTCTGAAGCGTTAATTAGAGCGTTTGTAAGCCAATTTTGGCCTCAAAAACATGAAATCGTCTCGCGATAGTAGCACTATCGCGTCGCGATTCTAACGTAAAGGCAACGCGATTCTAACGTAAAGCCGTCGCGATTCTAACGTAAAGCCGACTCAAAAGCTCAGAATTCGTAGGTGTTTTTAAGTTGAAAAAGCGTAAGTTCTTGTATATTAAACAGTTGTGAAATAGGCTCGATAATGGCTTCGGATCGCACGAGAGGAAAAGTTTTTCAAAAGAATCGATTTTCAGAGCGCCTTTTGTTGTGATTTTTGCCTCGTATTAACATTTAATGCATTATAGTCCTCTTTAAAAAGGAAGAAGCCATGTTGCTTGATCATAGCAACATGGCTTCTTGGTATTAGTTGGTTGAAACTTTTATTTACTAAGGTATTTGCTGAAGAATTTCCATTCCTCTTCACCTATATCCAAGTCCTTGTCGTGCCAACAGTGAGGAGCGCCAATGACACGATATAGCCATACTTCCGTGCCCTTCTTACCGTCGGTATATCGGTATTTGATGGTCTTGTGTCCTTTTTCTCCAAGAATACTTCCCATCTCTACAGAATCCTTTAATGAGCATCCGTTAACCTTTACGACACGGTTTACTGCGTCTTCAACACCGAGATAGGCTCCCCATCCGCCTTTGTTGTCAGGGTCTCCGTCCCATTCCGATGTATGGTCTGCAGTTCCGTGAACCTCAGCAAACGGAACGGGTCTTTTCATTTTCAGCTTTTCTGGAATCCATGAGAGAGTCAATCCTGCCACAGAAAAGAAAGCGCGAAAGGTCTTTTGGTTGGTGTATGCAAGAACATAGCTGATGTCGCCGCCATTCGACATGCCTGTGAAGAAAGTGTTCTTACGGCTCAGACGGTAGCGTTTCTGTACGACACGGGCGAGCTTGCACAGAGACTTGGCATCGTCTTGTTTCCAACCTTCCTGTGCCGGATAGCCCACATTCCAGCCTGCGCGACCTTTAGGGGCCTTAAATCCCTGTGGAGCGCATATTGCGAATCCGTATTTGTCGGCGGCCTTTGTGATGGATTCGGGCCACTTGGGGCGACTGCCATAACCGTGGGTAACAAAAAGCAACGGCGCACCCTTACTGATGTTAGCGGGCAGATACATCACAAAGTGACGAGTCCCGTCATTCAATGTCACAGAGTCGCAAAGGCGACTCTGTGCATTGGTTGACAATGATGAGAATATTATCAGCAAAAGAATGATAATTCTCATTTCGTTTACTTGATTAAGCCACTTTCTCAAGCTTCTTCATCACAGAGAAGATGAAGACGAAGCTTGCGAGACACAATGCGACAAGCACGCCCCAAACGGCTGTGAGTGGCACATTGTTCCAAAGGTATGCAGGAATCTGTACAAGGAAGTTGCCAATGGCTGTAGCGCCAAACCAGCATCCCATCATGACGCCCTGGTACTTCTGAGGAGCCACTTTGCTGACGAAGCTGATGCCCATAGGTGAGAGAAGCAACTCTGCGAATGTAAGCACGAGATAAGTGCTGACAAGCCATAATGGACTTACGCGCTGAGGATCGTCGGCAACGTATGAGGCGTGGTAGCTCAAGCCGATAGAAGCGGCTATCATGATGACATATCCGATGCCGGCGACCAACATGCCAAGTCCGATTTTGCGCGGTGCGGACGGTTCTTTCTTCTTGGATGCGAGCCATCCGAAGAGAGCCATGCTGACAGGAGTGAGCATGACCACGAAGCATGGGTTGAACTGCTGATAGAGAGGCACGTCAACGTTTATGGTCTGGCTTGCAGTTTCGGCGAACTTGTATCCAAGGAATGCAACACATGCAAGAATCACGATGCCTGCGATTACCTTACCCTTGGTTGTCTTGCTTTGGAAAAGGGCAAAGAGAGCGTAAACCATAATGATGACACCGAAGAGGTTGGTCACGTCGAAAAGCATTCCAATGAGACCTGTGGCGGTTGTTTGCGTAAAGTCGCGGGCGAAATATGTAAGTGTCAGTCCGTTTTGGTGGAAGGCCATCCAGAAGAAGATGACAACGGCAAACACGAGGAACAAGGCCACGAGACGGCTGTGGGTGTCTGCCTTCTCTTCAGCTGTCTCAACATGAGCCTCAACGGCCTTCTCGCTGTTGTCCTTCTTTGCCTTGCTGGCAGAGTTGTCCACCTGTGCGAATGTCCATCTGAAACCGTAATAGATGGCAATGGAAACCACAAGTGACAAGCAAGCCACGCCAAAGGCATAGTGATAAGCCGATGCCTCACTGGCGTGCAAGGCTGACATTGCCCAAGCGTGGAGCTTTGTTGCGGCAGTAGGGGCGAAGAGTGCGCCGATGTTGATTGCCATGTAGAAGATGGAGAAGCCGGCATCGCGCTGGTTTGCATATTCGGGGCCGTCGTAGAGTTTGCCCACCATTACCTGCAAGTTGCCTTTAAACAGCGACGTGCCCATGCTTATGAGTACCAAGGCTACTGCCATGATGGCTATAGCCGCAGCTCCGGCGCCGGCTGGAATAGCAAGCAGCAGGTAGCCGAGGAACATCACGAGGATGCCGAATGTTACGCAGCGGCCGTAACCGATCTTGTCAGCCACGGCACCGCCTACGATAGGCAGAAAATAAACGAGCATCAAGAATGTGGCGTAGACGGTTCCTGCCAGACCCTCTCCCCATCCGAAATTGGATTGAAGGAAAAGAACGAAGATGGCAAGCATGGTGTAATAGCCGAAACGCTCGCCGGTATTGGCAAGGGCGAGCGCATAAAGTCCTTTTGGTTGGTTTTCAAACATATAATATAAGTTTTGGTTTGTAAATGCTATATAGAGTTTTTGGGGATTATCGCATTATGTCAACAAGCCATCCGAGCTTGATGGTTATCGTGCCATAGTTGCTTGACCCGAAATAGTCGCGTTTGGAGTCGCCGTATATGTTGCCGAGGCCATAGTAGTAACGCGCTTCAAGCGTGAACCGTCCGAGTTTTTTCGTTGCCCATTCCACTCCGAGGCCTGCGGCTATTCCATAGTCGATTTTGTTTTCAACGCTCATAGTGTCTTGTGCCACCACTTTGTTGGTTCTGTCGCTCACGTTGCGGCTGTCCCAATCGAAGTTTGTCTTGGTGCTTTCGCTCATGTAGATGCCCAACTGCGGTCCGGCATTGAAAAAGAAGTTGAACCCCTTGTTTTCCCTTCCCCAGGCAAGATGCGCAAAGAGCGGAACCTGCACATAGTTGATAGTGCGCTCATATTCCTCAGCTTGATTAGTGACGGAGTTTATCACCGGCTGGTTGTTCATGTCGCGTATGTCTTCCTTCCAACCCAACTGGCTGTAGTTGACTTCCGCCTGTATGGAAGCTATGGTTGCAAAATATTTCTCCACTGTGTAGCGGGCTGTGAAACCTACATTCATGCCCCCCTTCATGCTTTGCAACACTTTTGGGGTGAAGCGGATGGTTGTCAAGTTATATCCTGCATTTCCTCCAATGGAAAGCGTGTTGCGGTGTTCTCCGATTTGCGCATGGGCAAACAGGGGAAAGCAAATGGCGGCTATCAGTATCTTAAATTGTAATCTCATGGTTGTCAATATGAAATGGCTTCAACATTGCCGTTGGGCATGAAGTGGATTAGCTGGAAGAAATCGTTTTGCATGCCTGCCGTTCCCACCTGCTTGAATTGTAATGGAGCCTGTACGGCTTTCCATGTGTTTTGACTCTTTGTCCCTCTGAAAGCCTTGCCAAACTTGGCGTAGCCACGGAGGAAAAATTGTGCGTAGTCGTAGCCTGTAAGCGCGAACCGCGGCAACGCATATTGCATGTCTTGTTTGAACCATTGGCGGTAGACTCGCGAAAGCGATTGCGTGCGTGGGCAGGCGGGGTTATAGTAGAATGTGGAAGGTATGTAAGTGTCAAACTCGTGAAACTTTGCCTCGTCAATGCCAAGATACATCATCCATTCGGTGTATCCGTAAAGCTTTATCTTCAGGTCGGGTCTTGCCGCCTTCATTATGGCGAGTTTGTTGAGCGCTGATGTCAATTCCGGCGAGCGGCCGGTATTGAGTATTACGATGTTTTGCTGTGAAGAGCTGAACTGTTTGGCGAAAACGTCGTCGGAACTGCCAATGTTTGTTATGCCGTAGCCAATGTTGTGGCTTTCAAGGCGGGTGCGCAGTCCGAAAGTGAAGTTGCCTTTGGTCGATGTCTTGTCGTTGCAGTCTATGAAGACCGGATGGCAATTCTTGAAAAGCTTAAGGAAGGTTTCTATGCTGTTGTTTGTCTGGCGGTCGTTGGTCTGGTAAACCTGAAAGATCTGCTTGTACATCGACACGTCGTCGCCTGTGATGGAAAAGGGAATGACCATTTGTATGTCGTGTGCTTTGCAGAACTCAGCGAGGGCGTGAACTTGCTTGCTGTACAACGGGCCAAAAATGATGTCGCATTTCGAGGCTCCGGGTTGCTTGGTGAAGTTGGTGATGTCGGCATCGATGTTCACGTTCCAAGCGTGGATGTCGATAGACATTCCCTCTGCGCGCAACGAGTCGCACGCAATGAGCATTCCGCGGTAAAACTCCGTCATGCGTCTGCCGTCGCCGTCGACATTGTGAAGGGGCAACATCACGCCTACTTTTACTGTCTTCCCAGAGAATGGCAGCTTGGCAGTTTGTATTGTAGTGCGTACAGGCTTGCCCGCAGCTTGGCTTGGCTTGGCGGCGCTTGTGCTGGGAATGAACACATAGCTGCCCTTCTTGAGTTCGAAGCCGTCGACCTTCATCTCCGGGTTGGCCTCTATAAGGGCATCTACGGATATGTTGTATTTCTTGGCTATGCCGTATAGCGTGTCCTTTTTCTTTACTTGATACTTTTCACGCCAGTTTTGGTTTTGTGCGAAGCATTGAAAACAAAACAACGACGTGAGCATGATTAGTGCAAAACGTAACGATATTTTCATTTCTGATGTCTCAGTTTTATTTTTATTGTGCAAACTTACACAAAAAATACGATATTCAAGCGGCATCCTTTAAAAAAGTTATGTATCTTTGCATAATAATAATGAGACGTCAGTCAATGAATAAACATATTGCTTTTCTTCTTTTCGTTGTGCTGCTTGCCTATGGTCGGGCTTGGGGCCAGACAACCACACCTACCATCAGCCCGATGATGAGCTATACTGACAGCGAGGGAAACACGCAAACTGAATCCGCGAGCATAAGCGAGTCGGCACCGTTGACGGTTTCTTTTACGAGCGGAGCCGAAAACACGGAAGGGTGGACAACGCATTACGAATGGCGCATCTATCGTCAAGGGCAGAGTGACAGTCCTTATGTGGTAAGGTATGAGGAAAACACGGAATTCACTTTTACGGAGTCGGGAAGTCACCTGATAGAATTGTGGGCGACATTCGTCAACGGCAATGACACGGTTAGTTATGCCAAAGACTATTGGACATCAGAAGCGACACCATTGTCGGTTTCCATATATGAGAGCAAGCTGGAGTTCCCTAACGCCTTTTCACCAAACGGTGACGGCGTAAACGATATATACAAGGCAAAGGACGGGTACAAGAGCATAACAGAGTTTCATGCCACCATCTTCAACCGTTGGGGACAGAAACTATACTCATGGGATGACCTTTCCGGTGGTTGGGATGGAAAGTTCAATGGCAAAGACGTAAGCCAGGGAGTTTACTTCGTGTTGGTCAAGGCGCGCGGAGCAGACGGAAGAAAATTCAATATAAAGAAAGACGTAAATCTGCTTCGCGGTTACACTGAGACAACGACGACAAAATGACAAAGATGACACAAGATTGGATTACTGTTGAGGGCGCTCGTGTCCACAATCTCAAGAATATAAGCGTTAGGATACCACGCAACTCGTTGACCGTGATAACTGGTCTTTCCGGGTCGGGCAAGTCATCGCTTGCCTTCGACACAATCTACGCAGAAGGCCAACGAAGGTATATAGACACTTTCTCGGCATATGCCCGCAATTTCCTTGGCAACATGGACCGGCCGGATGTGGACAAGATAAGTGGCTTGAGTCCGGTTATCAGCATCGAGCAGAAGACAACCAACAAGAATCCGCGTTCTACAGTGGGAACGACTACGGAAATCTATGATTATATGCGATTGCTTTTTGCCCGTGCAGGCACAGCCTATAGCTATGTCTCGGGTGAGAAAATGGTCAAGTATACGGAAGAGAAAGTGGTCAGCCTTATCCTTGACGAGTATGCGGAGAAGAAGGTCTTTATCCTTTCCCCGCTCGTGAGGCAGCGCAAGGGTCATTACCGCGAGCTCTTTGAATCGATGCGCCGCAAGGGGTACCTTTACATTCGTGTCGACGGCGAGATAAAGGAAATAACACGTGGGATGAAGGTCGACCGCTACAAGAACCATAACATTGAGGTTGTGATAGACAAGCTGAAGGTTGAGGCTAAAGACGACGAGCGCTTGCGTCACTCCATAGCGACGGCAATGAAGCAGGGCGACGGCACCATAATGATTCTCGACAAGGACTCTGACACGGCGCGCAATTTCTCAAAGCGGCTTATGGACCCGGCTACAGGACTCTCTTACAGTGACCCTGCGCCAAACATGTTCTCGTTCAACTCGCCTGAAGGAGCCTGTCCCAGATGCCATGGATTGGGCATAGTAGACGAGATTGACTTGGAAAAGGTCGTGCCGAACCAAAATCTCAGTATTCACGAAGGGGCTATTGCGCCTTTGGGCAAATACAAAAACCAGATGATTTTCTGGCAAATAGATGCCATTCTCCAAAAATACGGTTGCAACCTCAAGACTCCCTATAAGGACATTCCTGAAGAGGCTGTTGACGTGGTCATGAACGGTTCGATGGAGACAGTCCGTATCGACAAGAGCATCGTGCATACTTCAAGCGATTATTTTGTAGAGTTCGATGGCGTTGTCAAATATCTAACCGACGTGATGAATGACGACGATTCGGCCGCGAGCCAAAAGTGGGCGGCACAGTTTCTTGCCACGAGCGAATGTCCTGAGTGTCACGGACACAGGCTAAAGAAAGAGTCGCTTGCCTTCAAGGTTGGCGACAAGAACATATTTGAGGTAGCAAGCCTCGATATTTCAGAGCTGAACGAATGGCTCTCCACTGTCGAAGACAAATTGGAATCACAGAACAAGAAAATAGCCCACGAGATATTGAAAGAGCTGAAGACGAGGGTCAATTTCCTTTTGGAAGTCGGTCTCGATTACCTCTCGCTCAACAGGCAGTCGGCTTCGCTCTCCGGTGGTGAGAGCCAGCGCATAAGGCTTGCCACACAGATTGGCTCGCAACTTGTCAACGTGCTTTATATCCTCGACGAGCCGAGCATAGGTCTTCACCAACGTGACAATGAGAAGCTCATACGTTCTCTCAAGCAATTGCGCGACCTTGGCAACACGGTTGTTGTGGTAGAGCACGATGAGGACATGATGAGGGCTGCCGACTGGATTGTGGACATCGGCCCCAAGGCGGGACGCAAGGGAGGCGAAGTGGTTTTCCAGGGAACTCCCGAGGAGATGCTGAGGACCCACACCATAACGGCTCAATATCTTAATGGGGAAAGCCAGATTGCCGTTCCTGACGTTCGTCGTGAAGGAAATGGAAAAAGCATAAAGATAACTGGCGCGTGCGGCAACAATCTCAAACATGTCGACGCTGAGTTCCCCCTTGGCAAGCTCATAGTGGTTACCGGCGTGTCGGGTTCGGGTAAGTCAACGCTCGTAAATGAGACTCTCGTGCCAATATTGTCACAACACTTGTATAGGTCGCTCAAGAAGCCAATGCCTTACGATAATGTAGAAGGAATTGACAATATCGACAAGGTGGTGAACGTGGACCAAAGCCCCATCGGACGAACGCCCCGCTCCAATCCTGCTACTTACACGGGAGTCTTCACCGACATTCGCAGTCTGTTTGTCAATTTGCCGGAAGCTAAGATAAGAGGTTACAAGCCCGGGCGCTTCTCGTTCAACGTAAAGGGTGGCCGGTGCGAGGCTTGTGGCGGAAATGGATATAAAGTCATAGAAATGAACTTCTTGCCAAACGTCACGGTGCCTTGTGAGATATGCCATGGCAAGCGCTACAATCGTGAGACCTTGGAAGTGCGCTATAAAGGCAAGTCGATAGCCGACGTGCTCGACATGACCATTAACCAGGCTGTGGAGTTTTTCGAGAATGTGCCCAATATATTGCAAAAGATCAAGAGTCTGCAAGATGTGGGCCTTGGATATATAAAACTCGGACAGAGCAGCACTACGCTCTCGGGTGGCGAGAGCCAGCGTGTGAAGCTTGCTACCGAACTTTCAAAGCGTGACACTGGCAAGACCTTGTATATTCTCGACGAGCCTACCACCGGCTTACACTTTGAGGACATACGCATTCTCATGGATGTATTGGAGAAACTGGTAGACCGTGGCAATACAGTCGTCATCATTGAGCATAATCTTGACGTTATAAAACTTGCAGACTGGATTATTGACGTCGGACCAGAAGGAGGCCGCGGCGGTGGACAAATCATAGCTGTCGGTACGCCGGAGCAGGTGGCGTCGGGATCGACGGGATATACACCACGATTCCTTAAACCAATGCTCGAGAAGTAATTTTCATTCTAGCATTTGGCCTTGTAATAAGAATCGCGTCGCCTTTACACTGAAATGACGACGCGATTAAAATGAAAAGCCGTTGCCTTTCAACTGTTAAGGCAACGGCTTCTCGCTGTTATGAACATGTGGGGCTTATAGCAAGCCGCACTTGCCCACGATAATTAGAGTACTGAATCCTAATACAAGTGTGATGATACCAACCACGAGACCAGTTTTTGCCATGTCTTTTTGCTTGATAAGTCCGGTGGAGTAGGCGATGGCGTTTGGAGGTGTTGAGATCGGAAGCGACATGGCTGCTGAAGCTGCCACGGCGATGCCGATGAGAACTGTAGCGTCACCACCAATCATGTTCAGCCTGTCACCCATTCCACTGCAAACCACTGAAAGGATAGGGATAAGCAAGGCTGCCGTTGCGGTATTGCTTATGAAGTTTGAAAGGAAGAAGCACACAAGACCAGAAATGATAAGTATAACTATAGGGCTCCAGCTGCCAAATGGTATAGCTTCCACTGCAACTTTTGCCAGTCCTGTGCCGTTCATTGCCATGCCAAGAGCGAAGCCGCCTGCGACCATCCAGATGACTCCCCAGTCGATGCCTTGCAGGTCTTTTGCCGTGATGACACCAGTGAAAGCAAACACGGCAATTGGGAGCATGGCGACCGTATTGGCGTTGATGCCAACCTGCTTGCCGAAAATCCACAAGAGAATGGTAACTAAGAAAGTTCCGCCTACGACAGCTGTGCGCCAATTGCGTGATATGTCGCCTTCAATTTTCAGTTCTATGGTCTTTTGAGAGAATGGGAAAAACTTGCGAAGCAGGAACCATGCAATGATGAGCAATACTAACACTAGCGGCACCATGACAGCCATCCACTGTCCGAAGCTTATGTCCAGATTCAGACCGGTCGGGTCGTTGAGCACTTTGTAGGCGAAAGCGTTTGGAGGAGTGCCGATAGGTGTGCCCATACCTCCGAGGTTAGCACCGATTGGTATTGCCATTGTCAATGCAATACGTCCTTTTCCGTTGGCGGGAAGGGCCTTGAAGACCGGAGTCAGGAACGTGAGCATCATGGCAGCCGTGGCGGTGTTGGAGATGAACATGGAGAATATTCCCGTTATGAGAATGAATCCGAGCAATACGTTCTCACTCTTTTTGCCGAAAGGCTTAATCAAGGTCTTTGCCATCCAAACGTCAAGGCCAGACTTGGTAGCGGCTATGGCGAGAATGAAACCACCGAGGAAGAGTATGATGGTGGGGTCGGCAAAGCAGGCCATGATACCTACGGAGTCGAGCAGTTGGCCGTATTTGCCCTCTGTTCCCTGCATAAACTTAAACGATGAATTGCTTACAAAGAATAGCAATACAAAGATGATGGTCACAGATGTGGCCCAAGCTGGTATAGCCTCAGTAAGCCAAAGCATGACGGCCATCACGAATATGGCAATGACGCGTTTTTGGACAATGGTCAGACCGTCAATGCCGAAGCATGATGCCGGAAGGTTCCAAACGATTAATGTCAGGATGATTGACACGATGAACCATATAAGTTTCTTCTTGTCAATTTTGCCCGATAATGACGGGGTAGATGTTTCAGGTTTTTGCATAAGTTATAAGTTTTTAAAGACGGTCAAAGTAAAGGCTTAAGGTAGAAGAATGTCCAGCGCAGACGCTTATTTTGTCTCGGTCATTTCACCCTCAATATATATTCGGGTTACCATAGGCTCTCCGTTTGAGCGGATGGTAATGGCTTTTTTGAAGTGCCCCGGGAATTTTCCTTTCCCGTTGTAAGTGACAGTAACTGTACCTTTCTCTCCCGGCTTAATAGGAGTTTTGGTAAAGTTGGCGACTGTACATCCGCAACTTGCTACGGCTTGGTTGATGACCAATGGCTTGTCTCCAGTATTAGTGAATGTGAAAGCGCATTTCTGCACGGCATTGTCTTCTGAGAACGTGCCAAAATTGTTTACGAGCTTGTCGAATGAAATCTTGGCCTGGGCAAATGTAGCTGTCAGTCCTGCAAAAAACAGGAAGACTGTAAAAAGCAATTTCTTCATTATTGAGATAAATTTATTATTACACATTTTGGTCTATGACCCTTATTGTATGTTGTAGGTCGCAAACAATGTTGCAAAAATAAGAAATCTTTTATATCCTTGATATCTATTAGACGATATTTAACATAATTTTTGCAGCTTGTTGCTTAGTTTTTACCCGTTTCAAATATTTTATTGTAATTTTGCGGTCAAGAAAAGATTTATTACATTAATAATATGTATAGAACCAATACTTGCGGAGAGCTGCGTCTCTCCGATGCTGGGCGTGAAGTAACGCTCGCGGGTTGGGTGCAACGCACCCGAAAGATGGGCGGTATGACTTTCGTGGACTTGCGCGACCGCTATGGTCTTACTCAGTTAGTTTTCAACGAGGCATCCAATAAGGAAGATTGGGAGGCTGCCAATAAGTTAGGACGAGAATATTGTGTTCAGGCGAAGGGTATTGTCTCTGAGCGTCAGAACAAGAACGACAAGATGGCTACTGGCGACATAGAGATCATCGTCAGCAAGCTTACAGTTCTCAGTCCCTCACTCACTCCTCCTTTTACTATTGAGGACAAGACTGATGGTGGCGATGACCTTCGCATGAAGTATCGTTATTTGGACCTGCGCCGTGATACAGTTCGCAAGAACCTCGAGCTTAGGCATAAGATGACTATCCTCATTCGCAACTTTCTCGATGCCCGCCAGTTCATGGAAATTGAGACGCCTATGCTCATTGGCTCTACGCCTGAGGGCGCACGCGACTTCGTGGTGCCTTCACGCATGAACCCAGGTCAGTTCTACGCGCTTCCACAGAGCCCGCAGACTCTTAAGCAATTGCTCATGGTGGCAGGCATGGACCGCTATTTCCAAATAGTGAAGTGTTTCCGCGACGAGGACCTTCGCGCTGACCGTCAGCCAGAGTTCACTCAGATAGACTGCGAGATGAGTTTTGTTGACCAGGAGGATGTCATCAACCTCTTCGAGGGATTGTGCCGTATGCTGTTCAAGGAAATTCGCGGTGTAGATCTTCCCGAGCCATTGCAGCAGATGACATGGGCTGAAGCAATGAAGCGCTTTGGTTCCGACAAGCCTGACTTGAGGTTTGGCATGGAGTTCGTAGAGCTTATGGATGACCTTAAGGGCACCGGTTCATTCTCTGTGTTCGATGAGGCTGAATATATTGGTGGCATTGTGGTGCCAGGATGTGCTGATTACAGCCGTAAACAGCTCAACGAGATAACCGACTTCGTGAAGAGACCACAGATCGGTGCTAAGGGCTTGGTATACATTAAATATAATAGCGACGGAACCGTGAAGAGTTCCATCGATAAGTTCTACACTCCTGAACAGCTTCTGAAGGTTAAGGAGACAACAGGTGCCAAGGATGGCGACTTGGTTCTAATCCTTAGCGGTGACAAGGCCAACAAGACTCGTGTACAACTGTGCGCACTTCGTTTGGAGATGGGCAACCGTCTTGGCCTTCGCGACAAGAACGACTTTAAGTGTCTTTGGATTGTCGATTTCCCACTCTTCGAGTGGAGCGATGAGGAGCAGCGCCTGATGGCAACGCACCATCCGTTCACCATGCCTAATCCGGATGACATTCCATTGCTCGACAGTCACCCGGAGAAAGTCCGCGCAAAGGCATACGACTTTGTGTGCAACGGTGTTGAGGTCGGCGGCGGTTCGTTGCGTATTCACGACACCAACCTTCAGGAGAAGATGTTCGAGGTACTCGGATTCACCAAGGAGCGTGCTGAGGCTCAGTTCGGTTTCTTGATGAATGCGTTTAAGTACGGTGCACCACCTCACGCAGGTCTGGCATTCGGTCTTGACCGTTTTGTGAGCATCCTCGCTGGTCTCGATTCAATTCGCGACTGCATAGCATTCCCGAAAAACAACAGTGGACGCGACGTCATGCTTGATGCTCCTTCCGAGCTCGACCAAAAGCAGTTGGACGAGCTTCAATTGACAATAAATTTGAACGAATAAAATACTGATTCTTATATGGAAGCCTGATTGTCACTGGTTGATAATCAGGCTTTTTCGCTTGATTCATATCAATAGAAACTCAATCCTGGGTTGACGTGCGTCAATAAATTCACAGCATTCGGGATTTATGCTCGATTTAGTGTATTTTTCTTCCTTTTCTTTTGTCTGTTTATAACTTAAAATGCTTATTTTTGCAAACAACAAATAAACAAAGAAAGTAAAAATTGTTAGTTTTGTATAAAAACTTTATTTAATTATGGTAAGGAAAAAAGCTACAGAACAGGCAACAGCAGCTGCAACAACAACAGCTACAACTGCAACAACAGCCAAGCCAGCTGTGAAGAAGCCAGCAGCAAAGAAGGCCGTTAAGAAAGACGAGATTATCGTAGACGCAGAGAACGCAGGCTTCCGTGCTGGCGATGTTTACAATGCACTTCACGATAACGAGGGTGCAAAGTCTGTACAGGAACTCGTTAAGCTCACAGGCAAGACCGAGGTTGAGGTTCTCTTGGGCATTGGTTGGCTTCTTAAGGAAGGCAAGCTCAAGGGTGAGGGCGGAAATGTGGTTCTCGCTTAATTGAAACTTCGCTGCTAAGTTAGATTTTTCTAACTACTATCGTATGACAGTCCAAAAGAATAAGTTTTGGACTGTTTTTTTTGTGCCATAGGTTTTGATATACTAAGTCCCAAGTGCAAAATAAACTCCGAAGCGCCATTCTACCGTGCTTCGGAGTGAAAAGAAAATGGGAAAAGTCCAGATGGAATCTCTATCGGTTTTCGTTGACAATTTGTTTTCCAATCGATAGGGCTTTCGTGTAATCGGGCACGCCATAGCCATAGACATTATCTGGCCATTGGCTTCTGTCTGCCGATTGCCTTACCAAGCTGATTATTTGTTTAGCATTAAGTTCTGGCAGGGCTTGCCACAGGCAGGCTGTCATTCCGCATATTATCGGCGAGGCAAAAGAGGTGCCGCTGTTTGTGGTCATCATTCCTGCACCGTCTATGACGTAGACGTTCTTTCCAGGTCCGCAAACGTCGGGTTTGACTCTGCCGTCCTGTGAAGGTCCGAGACTCGAGAATACGGCACTCTGCTTATTGAAGTCTATTGCTCCAACTGTCAAGATGTCGTCGGCATCAGCTGGAACATTGATTTTATGCCAGGAAGAACTGCCCTCATTTCCTGCCGAGTTGCACAGAACTATGCCTTTCGACGCAAGCATCGAAGCAGTTTGGCTTATATATGCGGTGTGCCCATTGAGGTCGCGAAGGCTCGGCCCGATGGAGTCGCCGTCCCAGTGAGAGTAACCTAAGGAAGAATTGATGAGGTCGGCACCGATGGAGTCGGCAAACTCAACGGCTGTGGTCCATGAGTCTTCTTCGGCACGGGTCTCTGTGTCAATCTCTTCGCTGCGTATAAGGGCATAGTCGGCTTCAGGTGCTGTGCCTATAAAGACTTTGCGTTTGTTGGCAGCCATAACCGAAAGTACCATCGTACCATGGTAGTGCTCAGCAAAAATGCTGCTTGTGCGTCTGGGAGCGAAGTCAGCCGTTACCTTTATATTTGTTTTCAAGGCATTTATTTTGTCGGCATTGTGGAACCCTGCGTCCAGGATGGCAATGAGCATTCCTTTCCCTTTATATCCAGCGGCATGGAGTGCTGTACCTTTCAGCATGTTGATTTGTTTGAATCCGTCTCCGTATTCAGATGCCGTAGAGTCGATTGGGGCGAGTTTGCCCACCTGGTTCCTTGGAAAGACAACCAGGGAGTCGGGTGACTTGTAGAGTCGTAGGCAGCTTTTTACAAAAGGTATCCCTTCAACAGTCTTTGCCACATTGTCTGTTGAAGATGCCACGGTTATGGTGTTATGCCAACGGCTTGTACCCATTACAGTCAAGCCTTTCGCCTTTATACCATTTATATATATAGGAGATACGGGCAAGTCGGTTGAGTCGATTGCGATGCCTTGTCTTTTCCTTCGGTTTATCGCCCGTTCGGAAAGATACAGCTCCGGATGGTCAATAGAATATGGCGAATGGTGCTTGTCTTTAAGATAGAGGCGAAAGATATACGTCTTTTTCAGCGGTATCGTTTTCCACGTATAACTTTTAGCGCATACGGGTGTGGACTTTACAACCAGCAATGAGAGTAAACAAAGAATTGCAAGTAGGCGGTTCATGGACAAATAGGTTTAAATGTTGCGTCTCACTTGATTGAAGCAATAAAGTCTTTTATAGCTTCACATCTTTCTATAGCAGGCTGATAACCCATTGAGGCAGCTTTTTGCCATAGCTTCACAGCCTTAACCGCATCCTCCACGACACCGGTCCCTCTCCAGCAGCACCATCCGTATTCGTATATGCCTTCAGCGTTGCCATATCTCTCGGCATATTTCAAGACCCTGCAGGCATCTTCATAGTTGTGTATCTCCAACAAGTGTTTGGCCCGTTCCATTGCTTGGGCAAAGGTCTCGTCAGCGCCATTGTCTGAGAACCCGAAGAAAGTTCGCCAAAGATTTTTCATTTGTAGTTTTGGTTTAAAAAATATCGGCGAGACTATATCATGTCGAAATAGTCTCGCCTGAATAAATGCTTGATGTATGATTTGTCTTTTACTTTATAGACGATCAATAGTTGCCGGCACTGTCATCGCTAATCTCTTCAGCCTCATAATTAAGGTCATCAGGATTTGTCTCGAATGTGGTGCGATAGCTTTCTTCGGTGAGCCTGTCGTCATCGAATGTGTCGTCATCGTCATCATCGTCATCGTCATCACGAATGTCGTCGGGCAGGTCCTCGTCCATCTCCTCGTCGCTGTCGAAGTTGTTGCCTTTAAACATGTCTGGTTCTTCCATTTCCGCTTTAGTGTCGTATTTTGGCTTTTCTTTGATGAAGATAGCTTCGGTCCATGAGCCTTTTGCAATCTCAAGAACCTCGTATCCGTCGTTAACCTTCTTGTCGTACAACCCACCGGGCTTGTGCAGTCGGTCTGCCGGCAATGTGGTGTTGGAGATGTCGAATGCGCTCTCGATGATGTCCTGTATGCTTTGTGGCAGACTATCCCATCCTCCACCGAAGTTCTTCTCCAATACTTCGACAAGTTTTGTAGCGGAGATGTGGGCCACGTTCTCGTATGTAAGGTCAGTGACGCGCTTGATTGCGCGTTTCTTGATGGCAATCTTGTGTGAGTTCTTCTCGTCGAAAGAGATAGTGCCGATCTTAAATCCGCGCTGCTCAAGTTTTTCTATCACAACTGGCTTGTCAATCTTTACTTCTTCAATCTCGAATGCGGTCTTTATAATGTCCTTGAAATGGCGCAGTTTTTCTTTGAAGTCAGCGTCCTTCTCTGCTGCTTCCCACATTCTGACTACGTCATTTTCCTGAATGTCCCATACATTGCTCTTAGTCAATGTCTTAATTGAAATAGCCTTGTTATCTTTCATAATGCTTTTTCTTTTTGTGGGTGCAAATTTAGTAATAAATCCCAAATATCTATATAATTCACTGAAAATAATTGCTTACCCGCTACCTAATTATGTGATTATTTTCTTAATTTTGCAATATACTAAAAAAAACACCTATGCATGAGAGTGACTCTATAGTGATAATTCCTACTTATAATGAGAAGGAAAATATGGAAAAGATTATCAGGGCAGTATTCTCCCTTGATAAGTGTTTTCATATATTGGTGATTGATGACGGAAGCCCAGACGGTACCGCCATGATTGTCAAGAAGTTGCAGAAAGACGAATTCGGCGACCGCCTCTTCCTTATCGAGCGGCAGGGCAAGCAAGGGCTTGGCACAGCTTATATCACCGGTTTCAAGTGGGCATTGCAAAGACAATATGAATATGTCTTTGAGATGGACGCCGATTTCAGCCATAGTCCCAACGACCTTCCTCGCCTGTATGCTGCCTGTCATGATGATGGGGCAGACGTCTCGGTAGGCTCTCGTTATATCTCTGGAGTTAACGTGGTCAACTGGCCCATGGGCAGAGTGCTGATGAGCTATTTTGCCTCTAAGTATGTGAGGTTGGTAACGGGCATTTCCGTCCACGATACCACTGCCGGATTTGTTTGCTATCGCCGTCGTGTCTTGAAGACCATCGACCTCGACAAGATCCGTTTCAAGGGTTATGCCTTCCAAATAGAGATGAAGTATACCGCCTATAAGATTGGCTTTAAGATCAAGGAGGTGTCTGTTGTTTTCGTCAACCGTAGGGAAGGCACCAGCAAAATGAGCGGAGGCATATTTTCCGAAGCCCTGTTTGGAGTCATGCGGTTGCGCCTTGACGGATGGTTTAAGAAATATCCCAAACCCGTGGAATGAAAATCAACGAATTAGTGGATTTGTATGGGCGCTTGCCTCAAGCAAGTGCCCTGTTGAAGACCTTGAAGGACAAAACTATACGTAATGTTGTCCTTGAAGGTCTTGTTGGTTCTTCTGTGCCCGTTCTTTTTTCCTCGTTGGCAAAACAAATTGGCCGTACCATAGTTTTTGTTCTTGACGATGCCGATAAGGCCGGTTATTTCTACAACGACCTGTCAGTGCCCAAGGTATACCATTTCCCGTCAGCCTACCGTAGGTCGGTGAAATACGGCCAGCGTGACGCGGCTAACGAAATATCACGGACAGAGACTTTGACAGCCATGTCAAATCAGGGCGGGGAGCCTTTGATGATAGTGACCTGTCCGCAGGCCATTGCAGAGTTGGTGGTGTCGCAGCGTCATTTGGACGAGCGCCGTATCACCCTGAAAACATCGCAGACTATAGATATAACCGATCTTGAGCACCGTTTGCGCGACTTGAGTTTCGCTGAGGTTGACTATGTTTATGAGCCCGGACAATTCGCTGTCCGCGGAAGCATTCTCGATGTTTACTCTTACAGTTGCGAATTGCCGTTCCGTATCGATTTCTTTGGAGACGAGATAGATACCATTCGCACGTTCTCCGTAGAAGACCAGCTTTCATTGGATCGGAAGAGCCAAGTGGAGATTGTGCCCGAGCTGGCTTCTATGGAAACGGAAAAGGTGTCGTTTCTTGGTTTCTTGCCCGACGACGCGATAATAGTGATGAAAGACAAGCGCTTTGTTTTGGACATCATACAGCGCACGTATAATGAAGGCTTCTCTTCGCAGGCAATGACAGAGCGGCTGGAAGGTGCCACAGAGTTGGAACAAGAGCAGATACGCAGAGAGATGAACCGCGAGAATGTATTGTGCAAACCAACGGTTTTCGCCGATGAGCTGGCCCGCTTCCAGAAGATTACCCTAACCAAGGATGATTTAGCGGAGAAAGCCTCCACTGCCAATGCCACAATCGCTTTCCATACCAAGCCTCAGCCCCTTTTCCATAAGAATTTTGACTATTTGAAGCAGTCGTTTGAGGACGAGCTTCTTCAAGGTTATCATATTTATATCCTCGCCGACAGCGCAAAGCAACAGCAACGTCTGCGCGATATCCTCAACGACATGTCTGACCAAGACGTGTCCGACAAACTTGGCGACCATCTCATAGCTGTCGACAAAACCGTTCATGAGGGCTTCATCGACGAAGACTTGAAGGCTTGTGTATTCACCGACCACCAGATATTCGACCGTTTCCACAAGTTCAACCTCACGTCAGACAAGGCGCGCTCCGGCAAGATGGCACTCACCATGAAGGAACTTCAGGAGATGCAGCCCGGCGACTTCCTTGTGCATGTAGATTTGGGAATAGGCAAGTTTGGCGGTCTGATAAAGGTGCCAAACCCACAGGGAGGTTATCAGGAGGTGATTCGCATCATCTACCAGAACAACGACAAGGTAGACGTGTCGATTCATTCACTTTACAAGATTTCGAAATACAAAGCTGCCGACAGCGGAGACCCACCCCGGCTTTCCACGTTGGGCACCGGGGCTTGGGACAGGCTCAAAGAGCGTACCAAGAAGAGAATCAAGGACATTGCACGTGACCTTATCCGCCTTTATGCCAAGCGCCGCCATGAGAAGGGCTTCGCCTTTTCGCCCGACAACTTCATGCAGCATGAGCTTGAAGCGAGTTTCCTTTATGAGGACACGCCCGACCAGCTGAAGGCAACGCAAGACATCAAGGCCGACATGGAACGTGCCGTTCCCATGGACCGTCTTGTATGCGGCGACGTGGGCTTTGGCAAGACCGAGCTCGCCGTGCGTGCCGCTTTCAAGGCGGCTTGCGACGGCAAGCAGACTGCAGTGCTTGTCCCGACAACAGTATTGGCTTATCAGCATTACCAAACATTCAAGAAACGACTGCACGACTTCCCGGTCAACGTGGAGTATCTTTCGCGCGCGCGCTCGGCAAAGCAAGCCAAGCAGGTGATGGAAGGGTTGGACTCCGGACGCGTCGACATCGTGATAGGCACTCACAAGCTGATTGGTAAGACCGTGAAGTGGCACGACTTGGGATTGCTTATCATAGACGAGGAGCAGAAGTTTGGTGTGTCTACAAAGGAGAAACTCCGCAAGCTCAAGACAAATATCGACACTCTCACGATGTCGGCCACGCCGATACCGCGCACCTTGCAATTCTCGCTTATGGGTGCCCGCGACATGAGCATAATGCGCACTCCGCCTCCAAACCGATACCCGATACATACCGAGCTATGCACTTTCTCGCACGAGATAATTGCCGATGCCATCAATTTTGAGATGAGCCGTTCCGGACAAGTGTTTCTTGTCAGCGACCGCATATCAAGCTTGCCCCACATAGAGGAGCTTATCCATCAGTATGTTCCCGATTGCCGCGTGGCGATAGGTCATGGCCAAATGCCGCCGGAGGAGTTGGAGAAGATAATCATGGGCTTCATCAACTACGATTATGACGTGCTGCTCTCCACCACAATTGTGGAAAATGGTGTTAACATTCCCAATGCCAATACCATTATTGTGAACGACGCCCATCATTTCGGACTGTCCGACTTGCATCAGATGCGCGGCAGGGTAGGGCGCTCAAACCAAAAGGCGTTCTGCTATCTTATGGCGCCGCCCCGTTCAGCCCTCACACCGGAGGCGCGTCGCAGACTTGAGGCCTTGGAGACGTTCTCCGACCTTGGCAGCGGCTTCAACCTCGCCATGCAAGACCTTGACATCCGCGGCGCCGGCAACCTGTTGGGCTCAGAGCAGAGCGGATTCATGGAAGACTTGGGTTATGAAACTTACCAAAAGATTCTGAGCCAAGCTGTCACCGAGCTCAAGAACGATGAATTCCAAGACCTTTATGCCGATGACATCAAGGAAGGACGCGATGTATCGGGCGACGAGTTTGTGGAGGACTGCGCAGTGGAGAGTGACTTGCCAATGTTCTTCCCCGACACATATGTGCCGACAAGCTCCGAGCGAATGTTGCTCTATCGTGAGCTTGACAATATAGCTGATGACGACTCGCTTAAAGCTTATCGACAGCGTATTGTAGACCGCTTCGGACCTGTGCCACATGAGGGTGAGGAGCTCATGCAGGTTGTCTTGGTTCGACGCTTTGGCAGGAAACTTGGTTGTGAGAAAATAATGTTGCGTCAAGGCGTAATGTCTATGCAATTTGTTTCGAACCAGTCGTCTCCTTTCTACCAAAGCAAAACGTTTGGGCGCATAATAAAATATGTGATGGACAATCCGCGCCGCTGCAACTTCAAAGACAGCAAAGGACATAGGCTCATCAAGATAGGCAGCGTGCCAAGTGTGGCTGAGGCCGTCACAGTGCTCAAGACCATGCTTTAAAAGCGCAACTTCGTGGTTGTTGTTAAAGGTACAGGTTGGGGCTGGTGGCGATGTTTAAGGTCGTCCGCACTCCGATTGACTCAAACTTTTACGCAACTTTTTACGACAATAGAGACAATACAGACAACTTTTAGCAATTCGTATCTTTTATCAAGGCGAAGCTTGTTGTCTGTATTGTCTCTATTGTCGTTTCTACGCTGATCATAATATTCGGTTGCCGTCCTTTACTTGAATTCTTCACTCTTCGCCCTTTACTTTCTTGCGTGATGAAAAATCACAACAAAAGGCTCTCTGAAAATCGATTTTTTTGAAAAACTTTTCCTCTCGTGCGCATTTGAGCGATTTATGCGCACTTTTCCTAACGCTTTCACAGTCAGGCGGTTATATTTTTAAAGTTTTAAATATGGCTGAATTTTGGGCTTTTGAGTCGGCTTTACGTTAGAATCGCGGTGCCTTTACGTTAGAATCGCGACGCCTTTACGTTAGAATCGCGCCGCGATAGTGCTACTATCGCGACCCGATTTCATGGTTTGGGAGGCTGGATTTGGCTTGAAAATGCCCTTTTTAACACTTCAGAGCCTCCGTGGTCGTCCTAGATTGTGTGCCCCTCAAGTGTTAAAATCTTGCTATAAATCTTTACAATCACAGCATACAGAGACGTTTTGTTTTCCGACGCATCACTCCAAATGTCGGATGAGCTATATTTAATCCGCGGGACTTGATCTTACTTATAGAGTGAGCACAAATATGCATAGAGTGCCATCTTTCCGCGCATGGTCTCACGCGGTGTGAATTCTGCATTCACCCATAAGTAGCGCTGGTTGAAATACGATTCCTGCTGCGGCCAGCTGTTCCATGCGGGATAGCAGCGGTTGAGGAGAATGCGTGCGTCGCCACCGTTGCCCACGGTCCATGTCTCTGTACCGTTGAATGGTGTCTGGCCGGGGTGCGTGCCTGGCTCGCCGTCGTTGCGGCCTGTGGAATATATGTCTGTGATGTGGCGTTCGCCAAGCCCCGTCATCTCTACTATGTTGCCGGGGTTGCGGCCCAGACACCAGCTTGCATCAGCACACATGGCTGTGAGCAACTGGTCTTTTCGCGTCTTGTTTGTGGCGATGTAGTGGGCCATCAGTATCAGGTCAAGATTCTCTGCTGTCTGCCATCTGTTGTTGTTTGCAGTACGCCGTGATGGGCGCAACGTCATCTTGCCTACGTGGTCAGCGTCGGCTTGGGCATTGATGCAAGCCTTTATGTTCTCGTAAAGCTCCTTGTTATGGCGTTTGTGCGGGCATGTTATATATGCCGCAGCAGCCCATAGTTGGCAGAAGCCGCCGTTCCATTCTTGTTTGAAAAGCTTGCCGTCGCCAATCGTGTTCTCTTCTGCCATGATACGCTCCCATTGCAGGTCGCCCGTAACGTTATATAGGAATGCTGCAGCCATCTGTCTGAAATCGCGGCCGCGCATTGATACATCCCCAAGGTGCTGCCTGTCGTCGAGTTGCTGGTCCTTTTGTTTGCTTGCAAACCGGAATGCCTTGATGGCTTCGCTGGTGTAGTACGTCTTCAGCGAGTCGATGCCAGCAATTCTAAAGGCATCTGCCAGTATGGCGCAGTTGGCTGCATTGGCCCATGCTGCCATGGTGGTGCATCCGGCTTGGAACATCACCTTCCAGTCAGACGAAGGATTGGTGACGCCCTGCGAGTAGGCTTCGCCATCACGGATGCTGAGGAAGAAGTCTACTTCGTTGCGCGCTTCGTCTATGATGTCAGGTATGCCGTTGCCGCTCTCGCGGATGGTCAGGTTATCATCGTCGAGACGTCCGCCGCTGAGTATGTAAGGCAGAAGCATGTCGTAGATGTTGCTGACGTGGGCCAAATGGCGGTCCCAGTCGAAAGCGTCGGAATGTCCTCCCTTCACGTTTTGCGCCACCGGATTGCCCGGCAGACGGTGCTTCCAAAAAAGGGAAGTCTCTGCAGGTTTGAAATGAGGCTCGTCCCATACATCCATACGCAATTCTTGCCATTCGGGGCTCCACGGTTGCAGGTCAGTCTTGTAAACGACGAAGCTGTTAGGGCTCTTGCCGGCAATAAACTGCGGCTGACGTGGTACGGGCCACACCTTGTCGGGAATTATCGGTTCGCCCAGACGCATGTAGTAGTAACCCCTTAACGAATAGCGGTACGGCTGGAAATAGGCATTGCTGCTGATGTCGAAATCCATGCTGCATCCTACATCTTCCACTACAAGACGATAACGTCCCGGTGTCTTGGTGTAGAAGTCGATGGTCCACACGTCAGAACCAACGAGATTCTTTTTGCCCGCTTCATACCCGGAGTCGGTGCTGTGCTTCCAGAAATTCACTTGCCCTACTTCCTGTTTATTGCCCGTCTCTACATTATATAAATATACCTTACGGCCTTCCCACTCCTTATAGTCACGCTGCCCGCCGTCGCCGAGCCATTGGTAAAGGTCAGCATGCTTTATCGTCTGGTTGGGCAGGTATCCCATCAAACTGACATGAATGGCTTCCGACTGGGAGTTCCAAATGTTGAAACGCACGCTGGCCGACAATTGGTCGGCACCCAAGTCCTTCGGAATGTTAACGGTATATGTGCATCCCTGCCGCATTGACTGCGGCATCTTAACGAATAGCCAGTGGTCGAGCTCGCTGTTGAGATAATGGTCTGTATTCAATGGTTTCGACTTGCGCCAAATGGCTGTCGGGTGCTGTTCCGAAAACGAGTTGTCGTCAGTAGAGCTGATGCTCCACATGGCGTTTTCTTTCACTAAGACATCATTCAGACGTGTGCCGTATACCAGCAGCGTGTCGTCGCCCTCAGCAAAAGAGTGTCCGAGATATGCACTGGGGCCCGTTGCGTTGTCGCGATAAACCACTTTGCCATCGCTGAAGTGAAGCATCAGGTAGTCTTTATCAATAACGTTGATGCTCACCAGTTTTGTGGCAAAAGCGGTTGTGGATGCCAATAATAATGTACAGGCAAGGGTTGCTAGTCTATTGTTCATACATCAGTGTTTATTTTAATAACGCAAAAGTATACAAATATTGTGAATATTGTGGATGTATTCATGTGTTTTTCTGAAAATTGTAATAGAAGGTTGGTCTTCTTATTATTGACAAAGCAACAATAAATCATAAAAAACAGTAAATTACAGCTCTCAATGATTGTCGGTATCTATTATTTACCTATTTTTGTGCCATTAGAACATTAAACTTTTTAATTATGAAAGCAAAAGGTATCATTCTTTCAGGTGCGCTTGGGCTTCTCGTTGCCGCTGGCATGACAAGTTGCAACAATGGCAAGACGGACAAGATGCAGGCCACTATCGATTCGCTTGCTATTTCCGACAGCCTTCATCAGGAGGATATCAAGCAGATGGCTGATTTCGTGAACGTGATGTCTGTGGGACTTGACAGTATCTCTGCCCAGGAAGGACTTATCAAGCAGCTTGGAAACCGTGAGGGTAAGATGGACAAGGCACAGATGCGCACTCAGCTGCAGAATCTTGCAGAGTTGCTTCGCAAACAGCGTGACCGCATCAATGAGCTTGAAGCTCAGGTGGCCGGCAATAATTCGGCTTACGGTCAGCGCATCAAGAAGCTCATAAGCTATTATAAGGCTCAGCTCGACGAGAAGGACGCACAAATCGCAGACTTGCAGCAGCAGCTCAACGACAAGAACGCCAACATTGCCCAGCTCAACGAAAGCGTCAACAATCTTACGACGAACAACACGCAGCTGAAGACCACTGTGGAGAGTCAGAACAAGGCCATAGACCAGCAGAAGAGCACTATAGCCCAGCAGGACGAGTCAATTCACACTGCATTTGTCACGATAGGTTCATCAAAGGACCTCAAAGCAAAAGGCATTATCAAGGGTGGATTCCTCGCCAAGAAGAAGGTTGACGTGGCAAATCTCAAGCCAGGCATCTTCACAAAGGTCGACATCCGCAACTACAACGACATCCGTATCAATTCTGATAATCCTAAGATCATGACTCAGATGCCGTCAGACTCTTATTCCATTGAGAAAAACGCTAACGGTACTTCTGTTCTCCACATCAAAGATGTGCAAACATTCTGGAGTGTCAGTAAGTATCTGGTGATAAAATTGTAAGCCAATATCAGACTTTAATAGATACGCAAGATCTATATTTATTAGGCTTCCGGGCATTGCCGGAAGCCTTTTTCATATTGTTAATTCGGGTGCGTTTTGTGCAAAATAAACTTTACACGAGTTTGACTTGTATCAATAAATGTTGCATAAGTGTCTGAATTACAATAATATTTAGTAACTTTGCATTGTCAAACTGAATAGACGAGCATTTGTTGGCCGTCTTTTTATCATTATGTTTAACGGGATGTTGGCCTTGTGAGATTGTTTTCTCGCTCACATTTCCACGGCAGATGCAAGAGGCTGCGGATGTCCCATAAAGTATTTATCATGCAGAAATTCGTAAAGATTGTATTGAGCTTTATTTTTAGTTTTTTCCTTCTTCCAGCCTTCGCTGCGCAGGCGATAGAGTCAACGGCTGTAGAGGATACCGATGAGATTGACGTAGTGGATTCTGACAATCAGTGGCAGCCTGTGATAGACGCTCTTATTCAGGTGGAGAGCAATGGCCAGAGCAACGCAGTGAAAGGCGCTTCGGTAGGCGTGCTGCAGATAACCCCAGTTCTGGTTGCAGAGTGCAATAACATTTTGAAGAAAAGGAAGTTGAAGAAGCGCTTCAAGCTTACTGACCGCCTCAGCAAGAAAAAGTCCATAGAGATGTTTCTCCTTTTCCAGTCGTGGTTCAATCCAAAGCATAACATTGAGCTTGCAATTCGATCTTGGAATGGTGGTATGCATTACAGCGTTCAGAAGACACAAAAATATTTTAACAAGGTAATGTCTATCCTTCAAGGCAAATGATTATCATTAAAAAATAAGGTAAAATAAAAAAAGCAACCTAATTATTAGGTTGCTTTTTTTGTGGAGAATATCGGATTCGAACCGATGACCTCTTGCATGCCATGCAAGCGCTCTAGCCAACTGAGCTAATCCCCCGATGTTTGTAGTTGCAAAGTTAGTTGATTAGTTTTAATCCTGCAAATTTTTGCATCACTATTTAACAATTATTTTATGTGTTCCCGCAATTTCCCCTTGTTTTCTATGTGTTTTGTTCAAAATTGCGTCATGTTATGCTGAAAAAGATGTATTTTACTATTGCCGCAAGCTCTATTAAAAGAACATAGAAACAGAGGATGACTTTAAGATTTTTGCCACCGTTCATCGCACATTCCATCACATCGTGGTAGCTGTGAATTGTTCCGGAGAGGAGTCCGTAGGCTATTGAAGAAGAGAACATCATGAATGCGACAATGGGCACAAAACTGCTGGAAGCACTGCTTGGATATAGATTGCCCGTGACGCTTAGCAAGATGGCATGGCGTGGAAATATCAGTAACGAAATGATGAACGCTTCAAAGATAATGAGTTCAACTGCGGCCGTCAATCCTCTCTTTTGCAACGTGTTAAGCGTTGAAGGAGACTTCGTAAGAAGTCGTGTGGAAGACCACAACCCGCTTCTCATGCATGTCCCTATAGCGATGTCGACAAGAATGATCCATACAAGCAGTGGAGTGTTGGTCAGGTTCATGGCAAACGTGCCAAAGAACCAACGGATGCCACTCTCACTCAACAGAGTTCTTATGGATGATGACGGCATGGCAGCAGACCATAGCCATGATCCCAGGATTATGACTATGTAGCCGATTACAATGCCTATTGCTGCCGTATGGAGCCAATTCTTTTTCATTCCTCGTCAGGGTGAAGATTGTCCAAATCGATAATTCGCAGTTCCAGAGCTCTGACCACAAGTCTTGTGGCATTGACGCTGACAGTGCCAGCCTCGTCAGCGAAGAGCTTCTTCACGAGTTCGTTTTGTCGTTTCTCGAGACTCTTTACACCGAACGGCATTCCCCTAAGCTGGGTTATTTGTTCCTTGGTATATCCGAGTGCGAGATGGCGAAGGAACCTCTCGTCATATTCGTCAATGTCGTAAGATATAAGAGCCTCTTGGCTCATTATCTCATTGTTTACATTTTTCTTGAATCTTTCCACGATTTTCTCAAGTATTGGCTCGTTGAAAACCAATCGCTTGCCGGACATTACCGCTTCGACATCGCTACGTGTAAGCAGTTCGCCGGTCTTGAGGATAATGCCGTCGCATCCGGCGTCGAGCACGTCGACCCATAGCTTCTCGTTGAGAATCTCACCGGTAAAGATCAGTACCTTTACTTTTGGGTAACTCTGCTTTGTTTGGCGGCAAATTTCCACACCGACTGTGGTTGAGCCACCCAGTCCGAGGTCAAGCAATACGAGGTCGGGTTGGTTTTGGCGCATGAGTTTCCAGAACGAAGTTTCGTCGGCGGCGGTACCAATGACATGAGCTTCTGGAATGTCGCTTTCTATTATGCCTTCCGTGCCCTTAAGCTCCAGGGGTACGTCTTCTACAATAATGATATTGAAGTCTTTCATCTCAAGTATATCTTTGGAATTAATATTTTTACAATTACATGCCCTTGTGCGTCTCTCTCTGCCTGGATGCCACAAGCCCTGAGGTTGGTCGCTTCGCCCATTTCCCTTACTATCTGCCGGCATAGCAGCATGTTAAGGTCTGTGGTGTATGGTGTAAAGAGGTTGGCCACTTGATCGTCGGTGAGCGGGTCAAAGCCGGCCATTCTTGCTATTATATATACGTTCTTCTTGTACAACGGTCGTCCGAACGAGTCCTTGTCTGATTCTTCGACGGAGAAAGGATGGTTGCCGTTGCTTTTCTTCAAAATGTCTAGCATATATGTGTAGACGTCCTTGTTGACCCGCTGTTGCGGCACTTGCCGCATAGCCTGCTCTGCGAGGATGGCATAGAGATCATGATAGTAAGTGACCACTTCGCTCACTTCGTCAATATTGGTTCTGTTATTTCCAATCATTTGCTTTATGCGTGACGGATAATACATCGTTTCGTGTTTCAATGTAGACAAGCAGTTGTCGAGCACACTGTTTGAAACGTGCAGACGTCCGGCTTCCATTTCTATTCGGTGGCATTCGTCGGTGGCGAGCTCCGCCTGTGAATCCATTTCCTTGCTGTGCTCAATATTTGTATTCAACGCCGAGAGTATCCTCTCAACCACATTCTGCAGTTTGGCCTTCTGTTCATCCTTGAGGGTGAAGTCGTCGAAGTTGGCAAGTTCCACTATGCCGTCATGCTTCTCTTTGTCTGTTATGTCGGAAAGCAGAATGTCGTTCATGCGGTTGATGCGTTCAACGCAGAACTTATAATTGAGCTTGTGACGATAGTACAAGAAATACCATGACGGGAAGATGACCAAAAGCAAGATGATGAGCAAGACGACAGACACCATCTTGTTGGTCTTGCTTCGTTGCATATAGCTTATATAGGAAGGCAGCGAGCTGTCGGCACTGGCAAGACGGAAAAGCTTAGTATACACATTGTTGCACTCTCTGTAAACGTCCCAACGATGCAGGGCAAGCGCTGCTACGGCAGCCTCGTTGCTCACATCGAGCAACACTATGGTGTCTTTCGGGTTGATGTACTTATGGCAACTGTCGGCGAAGCGTAGGGTCTCCTCGTATTTTCCCATTATGTTCGAGAGGTAGGCCGAGTCGGCATATTCTGCTGCCTTGTTTCCGGCGTTGATGAAATTGGAAACAGAGAGCATTGCCAAAAGCAAGATGGTCCGGATCTTGCCGACTGGAAGCCTGAAGAAGATGCGCGACCCCTTGCCGACTGTGCTTTCGGCGGCAATCATGCATGTTTTGAATATCGAACTTGTCTTTTTATATTTCTCTATTATTCCCTTGCAGTTTTTCAGACCAAAGCCATGACCGCCGGTGTAGGTACGGTCGAACACGTGCGACAATACTTCTTCCGTCATTCCTTTGCCCGTGTCGGAAACCGATATCTCCACGTATGGCGGGTTGCCATCCTTATTGTCGGTTACCGTTTTCGATTCTATTGTCACCGTTCCGTCTTTCGGTGTGAATTTTCTGGCATTGTCGGCAATAGTGTTGACCATGAACAATGTAAGGGTAGGGTCTGCCTTTACCACGGCATCGGTAGGCTTCACGATGAGCTGTATGCCTCCCAACGTGAATCCCATTGCACTGTGGCTTACCATGTCGAACACTTGTTGCAAGCGGAAGTTCTCTATGCGCAAGCTCAACTCGCCTTGCCGCATCTGAATCCATTTGGTAAGAATGGAATTGTAATCGGTGATGCTGTCGGTGATTTCTTCCACATACTTTAATCTCTTTTCGTTGCTTTCCTGTGTCTTTTCGTCAGCGCCGCCGTTGTCGTTGCTGGTTTCCGAGAGTCTTATGCGTTTTATCTCGTTTACCATTCTGTCAATCAGTGGCAGAATGCTGTAAACGAGTTGCACCTTGGCTCGTTGTTCAAGGTTGCGCTTGCGGTTTTGCGACAGATGGAGTTTTGCCACGTCTATCGCTTCCTTTATCTCGTCATACTGCTCAAGCTTAATCTCTATCTCGTGCTCGTTATTGGTTTTCCATTTGCTTAAAGGCATAAGGAGCTTGGAGATGGAGAAAGCCTCATCGCTACGCCGGCGCATTCGGGTAAAGATAACAAGCAAGACCACAACCAAGATTATCATCAGTATTACGATGCTTATCAAGATGTTAAGTCCTTGCACGGCATCGTCGAGTTGTGTAGCTCTTGCCTCAAGCTGCCTGTCTTGCCTCGTTTGCTCCTGCAAGTCAAGGTAAATGTTTCGGTTTATGTCACTGTTGCGCTTGTCGTTGACAGCCGAATATACGAGACACAAGTCTTCACGTATAGATGCTATAAGGTCGGGTGCCTGTCCCACTTCTTTGCTGTCTTTTAGCGCATGTTGCAAGCAGATAAGTGCAGAGCTGTTGTCATTGAGATTCCAAAAGCACTCGCCGAGTGTTCGCCAGGCTCCTGCCGTCTGGTAAACGTCGCCATATTGCTTGAAGATGTTCAATGCGCGTTGTGCAAGGTTGCCGGATATAAGCGAATCAGGCATCATGTCCGTGTTTACGGCGACGACTATAGGGAAATTGTCGTATATTATCTCGCGGCTTGTCGATGAATCTTGCAGATGCTCACTGATTGATTGTAATGCTTGCGCTTCCCAATAGGGGTAGCCGAATTGTACGGCATAATTATAGCATGCGGCAAGATATTCCATCTCTTTTTGGGTTCTTACCCGCTTGTCTTTGTCGGTAAGTATGCCTCCGGCACCAATGTTGTACCAATAGTTGAGAAGTTGTGCCGTGTCACGTTGTATACTGCCGTAAGGGTCAATGCTTTTCAACTGATTGACTGACGGTTTTTCAAGGCCAAGATAATAATAATATGCTGAGGCTACGATATGGTATTCCGACGAGGCATAAGCCAGCCTTTGTTCCTCATGGCTGTTGAGCACAAACTCCTCGTTCTTTATGCGTGTGAGTTGTTTGTTGGCTTGCTGGCTATAAACGTAGAAGTCTTTGTTGTGTGACTGCTTTTGGCATAGTTTCATTTGCAGAACATTGGATATCAGCAGTTCGATTTGATTGTCGGTTATTTGTCCAATCTCGTCGAGGTAAGATTTCGCCTGCTTATAGCGCATTGCCGCCATCTCAACAAAGGCCAAGTTGTTGAGCGCCTCGGCGCGCCCTGCTGAATAGTTGTCGGCAAGTTGCATGGCCTTGTTGGCGTAAATTCGCACAGAGTCGAGGTCGCGATAGTGGTAAGCGTAAGCCTTCTCGTTGAGATGGTCTACTAATTTGCTGTTGCTTCTGGTGCAACCTGTGAGAAGCAACAGCAATGCGCATATTATGATAGTAATGTGTTTCAAATTCAATTTACCATTTCAGATAACCATGTTTCTCGTTGTACCAAATTTGCACGGCGTTGATGATGTTTTGCCACAACACATAGGCGCAAGGTGCAATGACGCAAACAGGATTAAGGAAATGCAGCAGCAACCATATGCCAACGATGGTGTTTTTCTGTCCGAGAGCCTGGCCGCCTTCAATGCGCGACTCGTAGCCCCAAATGCCTCCAATGCTCTTGCCCAAGCTGAAGAGAATAAAGCAAACTAAGAGTGGAAGGAATGTCAGGAGAAGCAACACTATGCCGGAAAGCGGAGTGTGGAGAATGGTCTGCACCGACAACCCCATGACTACGCTTAGGTTGAACGCCCATATGTAATAAGAGGCGTTTGGTATGCTCTTGATGAAAGTAGCTACCTTAGGGAGGTAGCGCTGGGTCAGCAAACCAAGTACGAGCGGAAGAATCAAAACTTTTACCACTTTGTCGAGAACCATGAGAAATGCCATTAAGAACGGCACGTTTGCACCGCGCTCTACCATTGGAAAGAACAGGGGAATGATGATTACGGTGAAACAGTTGGCAATAATTGTATATACCGTCATCGTAGCGATGCTTCCCCCGAGTTTTTCGGTAATTACTGCGGCTGCGGCTGCTGTAGGACAAATGACAATGATGAATATCCCTTCCCATACAATCTTCATGTCTGGCGACGTGAGGTTAACTATTATGAGAACAACAAGAGCCGACAGGGTAGTGCGGACGAGCTGTAGTGCGAAATGCCATTTGCGCGGCCTGAAGTTGTGCATGTCTATTTTGCAAAACGTGAAATAGAGAAGCACGAAAATCATTACCGGCATCAATGAAACGAGCTTTGGACCAACGAAATCGCCTATCGGTTGCAGGAATGTTACCTCCGAAAACAGCAAATAAATAATGGTGCCTATCGCAAGAGCGACAAGCAGTGTCCACTGTTTCAAAAAACTCAAAAGTTTCATGCGCATAAATTTTATGGGCTTTTGCTTGAATATGAAAAGCGTCTAAGCTATTGCAAAGTTAGGGATAATAATTGGAATCGAAGACTGAAAGAAATAATAAATGCTTACTTTAACCCTTTGGCGACTCTTGCAAGCCGTAGAACGGTCAAAGTAAGCATTGTGTAGCTGTAAAGTCACACGGCTATTCGTCGGCCACGTGGCTTCTTATCTTCGTAAGATACGCTTTCATCTTCGCCGAGTCCTTGTTGTCGATAATCTCCAGCAGCTCTTTCAGCTCACTACAAATCTCCGACACCTGGTCGTGGGTGTAAGGGTTGAAGAGAATCTCCTGAAGCAGGTAGTCGTCTTCGGAAAGCACACCTTTGGCAATTTTCATGTGGCGCTTGAATGTCGTGCCAGGCGCATCCTGATGTTTCATGACAGCCGCGAACACAAACGTAGAGACAAAGGGTATGCTCAATGAATATGCCACAGTGCGGTCGTGCTCGTCGAAACTATACTCGTAGATGTGCAAGCCGAGTCTCTGATACAGATCCTTGAAGAAGATGCGGCCCATATAGTCGCCTTCGTTTATTATGATGGCGTTTTCTTCTGACAGTTGGTTGAGGTTGGCGAATGTCGGTCCGAACATCGGGTGAGTGGAGACATAGCGGTGCCCCGACTTCTCATAGTAGTCCTTCAGGCCAGTCTTGACAGACGAGATGTCTGAGATGATGCAGTCTTTAGGCAGATATGGCATTACCTCGTCGAAAGCCGCCTGGGTGAACTTCACAGTCACTGCGTTGATGACCATTTCCGGTTCGAACGCCTTAACCTCTTCCATTGTAGTGAACCGTTGGCAGTTGTAGGTGAAGCGCATACGCTTGGGGTCGCGCTCCATCACGGCTACCTCATGGTCAAAACTAAGGAGGTCAATAAAGAAAGAGCCCATTTTGCCGGCTCCAAGTATCAATATTCTCATCGTGTCTTAGAGTTTTGACCGTAATTATTCGTTGACAATTTGCAACTGCTGTCGCACGCTCTCCTCGTGGATCATCTCAAAGACCTTGCCGGCAAATTCCGGCGACATGCCGCACAAGGATGCTTGGGCGCCACGCTTGTCGAGAATCTCTCCGTAGCGGTTTGCCTGCAACACTGTCATGTTGTGCTCTTTCTTGAATGTGCCAATCTCACGGCAAACGCGGAAACGTTTTGCCAACAAGTCCATCAGCTGGTTGTCGATCTCGTCGATCTGTGAGCGGAGCTGACGAATGCCCTCGGTCGTTGTGCGTTCACTTCTCACAACGAGTAAGCTCAAAATGTAGTCAAGAATCTCTGGCGTCACTTGCTGCTTGGCATCGCTCCAGGCATTGTCAGGATCGCAATGGCTTTCCACGATGAGGCCGTCGAAGCCTAAGTCCATAGCTTGCTGGCACAGTGGTGCTATGAGGTCGCGGCGTCCGCCGATGTGGCTTGGGTCGCAGATGATGGGCAGGTTGGGTATGCGGCGATGAAGCTCGATTGGAATCTGCCATGTTGGGAGATTGCGGTAAATCTTCTTGTCGTAGCTTGAGAAGCCGCGGTGTATGGCACCAAGCCTCTTTATTCCGGCCTGATTGATGCGCTGCATTGCACCTATCCACAGTTCAAGGTCAGGATTGACAGGGTTCTTCACCAGCACGGCGCCTTCGAAACCTTTCAGGCTGTCGGCAAGTTCTTGCATGGCAAACGGATTGGCACTGGTGCGCGCACCTACCCACAGGATGTCAATGCCATATTTGCGAGCCAGTTTCACGTGTTCCGGAGTAGCTACCTCTGTTGCGGTAAGCATGCCGGTTTCTTTCTTCACTTGCTGCATCCATGGCAGGGCTTTCTCGCCGTTGCCCTCAAAGCCTCCTGGTTTTGTGCGGGGCTTCCATACACCGGCGCGGAACATGTGGCAACCCTTGGCAGCAAGGTTGCGTGCTGTTGTCATTACTTGCTCCTCGGTCTCGGCTGAGCATGGACCGGCGATTACTAACGGGCGAAGTCCGCCATTGTCTGACGGCAAGTTGAGGGGTTCAAGTTCCAATTCCATAACTTATGCTTTTAAATTGTTTGATGTCTGATTTATAATGTCTTGTATTGTTTAAAGCTCTGCTTCTTTTATTCTTTCGAGGGCTTCTTTCATTTTGTCGTCCTTTGCGCAAAGGCTGATGCGAATATAGCGCTTGCCGTTGTTGCCAAAAATGAAGCCTGGCGTGATGAACACGCGAGCCTTGTGGAGAACGGCCTCTGTAAGGTCTTCAACGTCGGCGTAGTGGTCGGGGATCTTTCCCCACAGGAACATTCCAACCTGTTTGGGGTCAAAGGTACACCCTAAGACTTTCATTATGTCCTCGGCAATGACGCGGCGCCGACGGTAGTTCTCGATGTTGTTTTCGCGATGCCACTCAGCGGAATTTGTGTTGAATGCTTCGGCTGCAGCAAGTTGTATTCCACGGAAGGTGCCGTTCTCTATGTTGCTCTGAATCTTGAACATCCACGAGATGTAGTCCTTGTTGCCCACGATCATTGCCACTCGCCATCCGGGCATGTTGTGGCTTTTCGACATTGAGTTGAACTCAATGCAGCATTCTTTGGCTCCCGGTACCTGCATGATGCTCATGGGGTGTTCGTTGAGAATGAGCGAGTAGGGGTTGTCGTTGACAACGAGAATGTCGTGCTCCTTGGCAAACGCCACAAGACGCTCGAACGTTTCGCGGCATGCGTTGCCGCCAGTGGGCATGTTGGGATAGTTGGTCCACATTACCTTTACGCCAGAAAGGTCCATCTTCTCCAATTGGTCGAAGTCGGGTTGCCAACCATTGTCCTCGCGCAAGTCATAGTTGACAATTTGTGTGCCGAACAACTTGTTTACCGCTGTATATGTGGGGTAGCCCGGGTCCGGTATGAGAACCTTGTCGCCAGCGTTGCAGAATGCCAGCGTCACATACATGATGCCTTCCTTTGAGCCGATTATGGGCTGCACTTCGGTCTTGGGGTCCAGTTCAACGCCGTATGTGCGTTTGTAGAAACCGGCCATAGCCGTGTGAAGCTCCGGCAGGCCGCTCGTTGGCTGGTAGCCATGGGCATTAGGTTCCTGAGCCACTGCGCAAAGCTTGTCGATTGTTTGCTTTGAAGGGGGCATGTCGGGTGAGCCAATGGCGAGCGAGATTATGTCCTTGCCTTCTGCGTTGAGTTTTGCCACTTCCTTCAGCTTGCGGCTGAAGTAATATTCCTGAATGCTGTCTACTCTTGTTGCTGGTTTCATATCTTATGCTTCTTTATATTCTCCAAGTATTTTTATTGATTTCACGAGTGGTGTGATCGCGTCTATCGACTGTCGGTATCTTATGAGGTCGGCAAATGTCACGTCAACGTAGAACATGTATTCCCATTCGTGGCCGATGACCGGAAGCGACTGTATCTTGGTAAGGTTGATGTCGTAGAAACTCAGGATGGTAAGCACTTTTGACAGTGAGCCTTCCGCATGAGGAAGGGTGAAGACCATGCTCGACTTGTTTACATCGTTGAGCGGTCGCAGGAAGTCGGCCTTGCGAGGGTCGGTGGCAATAAGGAAACGCGTGAAGTTGTGCTTGTTGTCTTCGATATGGTTGTCGAGCACCTTCAGTCCGTACATCTTTGCAGCATCGGCATGGCAGATGGCCGCCCAGCCTTTGCAATTGTTCTCGCGTATGTATTTGGCGCTTCCTGCCGTGTCTTCATCTTCAACCACTTTCAGTTCTTCGTGCGCGAAAAGATAGTCGCGGCATTGCATTAGAGCCACAGGATGAGAGTGTACCTCGTGTATTGTGTTCCAATCGTCTTCCGGCAGGCAGCAGATGCAGTGGGTGATGTGCAGTTTGTGTTCACCTACAATGGTGGTTTCGCTGGCGCGCAGAAGTTCATAATTGTGGAGCAACGAGCCGGCTATGGTGTTCTCAATGGCCGACATGCAGATGACGGTAGGGTCTTTCTTTACGCTGTCGAACACTTGCTCAAAGGAGTCGCAGCAAATCAGCTGTATCTGCTCTCCCTTGAAGTATTCGTGTGCGGCTATGTCGTGAAACGACCCAAGCATGCCTTGTATAGCTATTCTCTTCATCTTGTTTTATGTTCTTTGTCTCGTTTTTGTTTGTTCTTGTATCTTAACAAAAATCCCGCTCCATGTTATTATGAAGCGGGACTTTGAATGTAACCTATGTTGAGGTTTGTTTCTCTTGTCTTAAGTTGAAATTACACGCAACTTCCCGCTTCACAAATGCTTGCAAAGTAGAAATAAAAATAGTTGTATGCTGCGTAAAACTTCATGTTGTTGTATTATTCTTGTTAAATCATTGGCAAAATTATAGTTTTTATTTAAAACTTGCAAGGAAAAAGGCAAAAATATTATTCAAATGACTAAATTTGCATCAAATTACTTACACGACTATGAGAAGACTCATCATTATATATAGCTTGCTTGGCTTTTCGTTTACGGCTTTGGCCCAATCGGATCACGGTGTTCTTAGCAACGGATCACCAGTGAGGTTTGTGCCAGGCAGTGCGATTATGGCCACGAATCCCGCCACCGGCATGTCGTTTCAGTCGACCGGCTCGCCTTTTGCCAAACCTCAGGCAAGTCTTGAAGAGCAGGAAGAGAGCAATGCCAAGGACATTAACGGCAACTACGCCAAGAACGCAGTGTCTGGTAACAAACAGGGAAAGAAAGCCAAAGGCGAACTGCACGGCAGCGTTGGGCTAAGTGTGATTGCTGGCTTTGGTAAGGGTGCACCTAAAGGAGCTGGATTTGCGCAAAACGTAAACCTGACTTACACAATGCCTGTGGGCAAACGAGGATGGTTGACAGCTGGCGGCTACCTGAACCATCTCAACTGGAGCGGCATAAACACTACTTCCGCTGGACTGTATGGTGAGTTGGGCTATCAGATAAACGATCATTGGTCTGCTTTAATATATGGTCAGAAATCGTTGGCCAACACTGGCGTAACCGGGTATGGCTATCCTTATTATGGGTATACTGGTTATGGCTGCAATGCTTACGGCTATCCCGGCTACAATCCCTACGCCGACCGCTTGGGTGCAGCCTTAAGGTGGACACCCAACAAGAACTTCTCTCTTCAGATTTCGGTGGAAAAAGATTGGATGCCCAAGCAAGGCAACGATTATTACCGCAAGTACGATTACCAGCGATAAGTTATAAAAAAGCCCATGCATATCAGCATGGGTGATGAAAATTCTCAACAAAAGGCTTTCTAAGAATCGATTTTTTAGAAACAGTTCTCCTCTTGTACGCATTTGGGCTGTTTTTGCGCAAGTTGCATAACTGCCTCGTAGACAGGAATTTATATTTTTTGCTATTTGGAATACTCCCGAAATTGAAGCTATTGAGTCGGCTTTACGTTAGAATCGCGTCGGCTTTACGTTAGAATCGCAACGCCTTTACGTTAGAATCGCGCCGCGATAGTGCTACTATCGCGACCCGATTTCATGCTTTTGGGGTCCAAAATCGGCCTAAAGGCGACCTTTTTAACACTTTGGAGCCTCTTTGTCCGTTCTAGATGGTGTGCCCCTCAAGTGTTAAAATCTTGCTATAATTCTTTACAAAAGATGTATCTGGATTACTGGCGGATATAGAAATCTTAATGCGTGCCAATACTCACATTGATTTTCCCTTTTACTGATTTCACAGATTCTTCACCCTTTGTTAGTTTGTGGCAAAATCGTTGTTCCGGATGAATTCCTCGCCAAGCCTGAACCCTTCCTCGTAGAGGCGTTCAAGTTTGGTGACGTCTTTCTCTATCCTTCGAACCTCCATAGGGTTATGGGGACGGATGACAGTTATCTGTCCTTCCCGCTCAAGGTCCTCCACCATTTGTAATTGCTCGTTATAAGCCTCTATGCGGTGGCTGAGCACGACGCGCAGGCGAGGGTAATGGCGGTAGATGAACATGGGCTGCTTTCTGTCGTGTCCCGACTCGCGGTAGCCATAGTTGCGTGTGGTTATCACGATGTTGTGCTTGTGTCCTGTGGCTTGAGCACGCTTTATGGGTATGGAATCCACTATTCCTCCGTCGAGCATAGGTTGCCCGTCAATCCACGTTATCTTGCTCACGTAGGGTAGGGAGCTTGAAGCTCTCGCCAAGTCGCAGGTGCGCTGGCGGTCGTGTGTCTCTGTCAGATACTCGCTGCGTCCGGTAAGGCAGTTTGTCGTAACCACCTCGAATCCGGCTGAGTGCTTGAAGAACTCGTCGTAGTCGAAGGGGATGAGCTCGTTGGGGAAGCGGTCGTAAAGAAGCTTTTGGTCGAATATGCATCCTTGCGTTACGAGATGGCGCACGCCGATATAGTCGTATTTTGCAAGGAAGTCGATATTGGACAGGCGCGCACGCCGCGGCTGGCGTGAAACATAGCTCATGCCGTTGCAAGCTCCGGCCGAAACGGCTACCGTATAGTCAAAATAGAGTCCGTGTTTCATGAAAGCATCGAGCACGCCACTGGTAAATACACCTCGCATACCGCCGCCTTCAAGTACCAAACCCATGGTACGAGTGTCAATAAGCATATAAAAAGTGTTATTTTGTTTGCAAAGTTAAGACATTTCTATCAAACTTTTGTAATTTTGCTTTATAAAGAACTCAAATTCATTCATACTATGTTCAGCAAAGAGACTTACGTAAACCGTCGGGCAGAGCTGAAAAAGCTCGTAGGGGAAGGCGTTATTTTGCTTTTCGGCAACAATGGTGCTCCCGCCAACTTCCCCAACAACACTTATTATCCATTCCGTCAGGATTCGTCGTTCCTGTATTTCTTCGGACAGAAACGCGACGGTCTTGTTGGCGTGATCGATGTGGACAACGATATTGAGACTCTCGTTGGCGATGATATCAGTATTGACGACATTGTTTGGTATGGCTCAGTGGATAGTGTACATGACATGGCAGAGCAGGTTGGTGTACACAACACCGCTCCAATGAAATCGTTGAAGACTATCTGCAACGATGCCATGCGTCTTCACAGGAAGATACACTTCCTCCCACCTTATCGCGCTGACATCAAGATTCAGATCTTCGATCTGCTTGGCATTCATCCTAACCAGCAGAAGGAAAGCGCTTCGATGCCTCTTATCCAGGCTGTTGTGAAATTGCGCTCTACCAAGACTCAAGAGGAAATCGACGAGCTGGAAAGGGCTGCTATTATTGGATACAAAATGCACACCACGGCAATGAAGATGTGTCGTCCAGGAGTGGTTGAGAAGGAAATTGCCGGTGTGCTTGACGGCATTGCCAACAGCATGGGCTCAATGGTTAGCTTCCCTACAATATTGTCGCAGCATGGTGAGATACAGCATGGTGCACCTTCGATGAACAAACTGCAGGCTGGAAAGCTGATGCTTTGCGATGCCGGTGGCGAGACAATGGACCACTATTGTTCTGACAATACCCGCACGACACCAGTAAGCGGACACTTCGACCAAAGACAACTTGAGATTTACTCCATTGTCGAGGCGGCTCACGACTATGCCCTTGAAGTGGCAAAGCCCGGTGTGAAGTGGTGGGACGTTCACTTCGGCGTATGCCGCCTTATCACAGACAGGCTCAAGGAGATTGGCTTGATGAAGGGCGACACAGAGGAAGCTATAGCCGCTGGTGCACACGCCATGTTCATGGTCCACGGTCTGGGTCATATGATGGGTATGGACGTTCACGACATGGAGTCGCTCGACCAAATCAATGTAGGCTTCGACGATGAAGTGCGTCCTAATCTTGAACAGTTTGGCACCAACTGCCTTCGTATGGGCCGCCGCTTGCAGGAAGGTTTTGTAGTGACCGATGAACCCGGCATCTATTTCATTCCTGCCCTTATCGATGACTGGAAGGCTTCAGGCCATTGCAAGGACTTCATCAACTTCGACCTGCTTGAGACATATAAGGACTTTGGCGGTATACGCATCGAGGACGACCTGCTCATAACAAAGGACGGCTGCAGGTTCATTGGTAAGGACCGCATTCCTTATCATCCGAAAGATGTTGAGGAATTCATGGCAGCAAACAGGGAATAAAAAATATAAAAGTAAAGTAATGCCTTATGGGGCAGCATTAAGTGAAGCCTCTTGTGGGATGAAATATCAAAAAGCCTGCTGCAGATAGAACTGCGGCAGGCTTTTTGCGTTCCCCGTGGAACGGCAATAGGCATTTATATGTAGTATTCTGCGGCGTCAACAAGACCGGCACGAAGGGCGAACTTTGTAGCTTCGTGCACATTGTTGACTCCCAGTTTGCGGAAGATGTTTTTTCTGTGCGTGTTGACGGTGTGGAAACTGGAGACTCGCTTTTGTGCTATTTCCTTTGTGGTCATTCCCAATGTTATGTCCCGAAGAATTTCCAACTCAGTCTTGGTGAGGTTGGGCAGCGCTTCCTTTTGTAGGGTTTCTTCTTTTGAAGGTGCCGCAAGGAGCAATTCCATGATTTGCTGACAAATGTACCTTTTCCCCTTCGATGCGAAATCTATTGCTTCCCTTATTTCTGCCAGCGAACAGTCTTTCAGCACTATGCCGCACTTTGGGCATACGAGCACTATCTGTCGCAGGAAGTCGTGGCTTAAGTCTTCGCTGAAGAGAATCCATTGTGTCTCTGGGAAGCGTTGGCTGATGATGCTTAGCTCCGCAGCGTCGTTGATGTCGAACAAGGTGTAGTCGAGTATTATCAACACATGTCTGTCGTCCTTCAACGCCTCAATGAGGCTTGCCTTGTCTGGTGTATGCTTGCTCTCGCAGTCAGGGCGTTGTGAGATTATATAGAGCAATCCTGCACGCGTTATGTCCTGGTTGTCCGCAATATAAATTTTCATACCTTTCGACTTGATTTTAACGACAATGGAGAATATAATAAAGCGTGACACGCTTTATTATATTCTCCATTCTTGTTTAGAACGAGGCTTGGAAGTCAAACCTTATTCCCCATTTGCTGGTGCCTGGATAGTTGTATGTCAGACGACGCACATACCCAATGCTGATGAACTTCAATATGTTGTGTATTCCTGCTTCAACCTCCCAGTATGGCTTGTTGGTCATAATATGAGAGTCGGTCGGGAAACGGTAGATAAGGTCGTCGTTGGTGTTCTTCGTGGGGTTGTTCTTGTCGGTCAGTGTTCCCCAGAATCCCTTCACGTCTACAAACTCTCTCCATTTCAACTTCCTTATCAAAGGAATGCGGTTGAGCAGTTTGCCGTTGAGGTCCCATTTCCAGCTCCAGAACACCTGACGGTCGTTGAGGAACTCCCAGTCGTGCACAAGCGACACCGTGCTCTCTGTCTCTACATAACTGAGGTTCACAGGCGGCTGTATGAGCAATGGGAACGGCACCTTGTTCCATTGTGCCTGTCCCTTAACGTGGAAGTCCATGAAGCCCCATGACCCGAGCCATTGGCGCTGGTATATGCCCAATGAGGTGATGTTGCTATGGAACTCACCGCCAAGAACACCCTTGAAACCCGTGGTGTGGGTAAGGCTGATGTCTGGCGAGTCGAGGTTAACCGGCAGACGCGTGCGCTTGGTATTTACATACGTCACGCCCGGATTCCATGTTATGCCAACGGTGGCGTCGGTAAGGCGAATCTTCCTGATTTCCTCGCCGGTGTTCACTTTATAGAAGTGGAGCAGCCCCTCTGTCTGATTGCTTTGGGTCTGCAAACGAGCATTGTATCTCCATCCGGCCTCTGTCTCATAGGTGAAGGTGAGGCGTTGGCGGTTGTAGAGGAACATCTCCTTCTGTGATGAAGAGCGAAGAGTCATGAAGATGTTGTCCTTGTTGTGGATAAGGTTGAGATCGGAAGGCGACATCACGTCGCGTGCAGTCTCAAACGTGAGGTTGCGCTGAGGAAACTCAAAAGGACTCAACTGTTTCTTGTTGAATGACCATGTGAACTCATCGCCATAGTACCATCGGTGGCTCTTGGTTCCGTAGGCAGCGTAGCCATTCCAGAACAGGTGCGGATTGAGAGCCGCTAATGTGCGGCCGGCCAAGCGTAAGCGCAAGCCGTCGACATAGTTGGAACTGATGAAGGTGTTTACAGGACCTATATCGAACTTGCTTTTCTTTTTCGGGTCTGTATTGGTCTCCACATAGTTCTCTACGAGCAACTGTACTGCCTTGATGATATATTTAAAACCCTTTGAGTTTTCCAAATTGGCGATAAACTGCGACATCGACGATTCGCTTTTTGTCAGCTCAACCTGCCGGTAGCTGTTCCAGAAAGCATCGTTGCGGTTGTAAGCGTCGCTATAGTGTTTCACTTTTGCCTTGCCTTGGAAGAGTTGTTTTGGCAAGTCGTTGAAAGAATAGTTGGACAGACGGGTGGTGCGTGAGACCAGTACGTCTTGCAGGAGTTTGTTGGCATGAATCTCCGCTACCATGTCATCTCGCGTAAGCACCCATTCTCCGTTGTCAAGCTTTGTGTATTCCTGCTCAATCTTCATGTCGTCGATCCAGTTCACGTCGCTCTTCTTTGGCATATAGAGATTCACTTTCCTCACGTGCAGAGTAGAGTCTGCAAGCACGTAAATCTCTCCGCGGAAACCAAAGTCTTGTTGGTTGGCTGGAATGAACTGAAGGTGATAACACTTGTCCTTGTCTACATAAGTGGTGTCTTCTATGTAGAAATGATAGAAAGATATGGCATCCTTGCCGATAGGCGATACAAAAGGATACTGCACAAGGCGAACATAATCATCGTAGATGTCAACATCGGTAAACACCTCTTTCAGCAACGTATTGATGATGTCTCCAGTGGATAGTACCTCACCAATGCCGTTAGCCTGTTGGCCCATGATGATGTCTTTCTCCTTTTGCGGGTCTTTACGATAAACATGCTGCGTCACAGTCTCGTTCATCTGGATAGGCAGAATGCGCTTGCCGTTGAAAGACGATGTCTCTATCTGGTCGCGAAGGTAAGAACGCTTCTTGAAGAAGTTGCCCTCGAGTTGCTTGTCGGTGATATCGTTTAAAGCAAGCGTTATCTTTTGATACTTGTCATACTGGTAATAAGGATAATTACTCAAGTCGCTTTTCTTCTTTGCAGCAATGACCCTACGCATGAGTTCCACCGCAGGGTTGTCCTTGCGGCTGTAGCGTCCGCGCTTCTGCTTCACCACAACCTCTTCGAGAGAACGCGAGTCTTCCTTAAGCACGATTTTGCCCAAGTCATTGGTGTTTGCGTCAACCTTTACCGTGGCATTCTTGAATCCGACACTTGTCACTGTGATTGGCCATCCGGGGTGCTTGTCGATGGTGAACTTGCCTTCAATGTCACTCGAAACGGCTATGTGATGTCCACGGTATGTAATGCTTGCGTAGGGAATGGCATATCCATCCTTATCAACGACTTGACCCGTAATTTTCTGTGCCATCGCACTAAGGATGCATATAAATGACATCATCAGGGCCATGGCCAAACGTTTATTGCTCATAATAATTAATTGTCCTGTTTTACAATCACCTTCTTTAATTTTCCACACGTATAATCGTAGGAAGGGCAACATAATCTGTAATTTAGGTGCAAAGTTATATATTAATTGGGAAAAAACTTGCCAAAACTCTTTGAGAGATTTGAGTTTTATATTAATTTTGCAATAAAATTAGATTATAGGGGTCATTATGCCCTAAAATAAATCACTTATCTTCTTGATATGAACGATAAAGGTAACATCATAGATAAACGTCCACCTTTTTTGCCCATGCTTATAGGCACAGGATTCGGCAGTGGCTTTTGGCCATGGGGTCCAGGTACGGCCGGCAGTATTTTTGCTACGGTTGTATGGGCTATCCTTAGCCTTTGGCTACCATTCTCCGAATTGTCTGTTGTCACCATTGCACTTGTGATTGTATTCACGGTTCTTGGTACATGGGCGACAAAGTGCTTGCAGCCATATTGGGGTGAAGACCCCTCGCGAGTGGTTGTTGACGAGATGGTTGGGGTATGGATACCTCTCGCCATTGTCAGACCTTGTGACTGGTATTGGGCTTTGGCGGCTCTTGTGTTGTTCCGCTTTTTCGACATCGTAAAACCCCTTGGAATCAAGAAGCTTGATCGCATGAAAGGTGCTTTCTGGGTGATGGGCGACGATATTTTGGGTGGCATATATGCTTTGTTTGTACTTGTACTGGCAATGCAGGTTGCCAAATTAATGGCAGCTTGATGGGGAAGGTACGTCGTGAGATTTGGACATTCACTAAGGCGGAGCTCAGTTCCTTAGTGGCAAGCCTGGTCGATTTCGGCTTGGCTATTACGCTCACATATACGGGGTTGCTAGCTTATGGCTACGCAAATGTTGTGGGTGTGGTGTCGGGTGGACTGACCAATTATTTCCTCAACATCCGTTATGTCTTCAATAAGACCGGTCGAGGCGGTCGGTCGTTGGCGCTAAGGTATCTTTGCGTCTGGACAGGTAGCCTGGTACTTAATGGAGGCGGCACAAACTTGCTGACATGGCTCGTGGGTGGAAAAAGCTATTTCGTCATCGTGAAATGCGTTGTGGCGGTGTTTGTGGCTTTCTGTTTCAACTACCCGCTTCAGCGTGGATGGGTATTTAGAAAAAAAAATAATTAATAAATTATGTGGTATAGAGATTTCCTTCAACAAGTGATTTACAAAATCATAAACCCTTTGATAAAGGGCATGATTAAGATTGGTATCACGCCGAACCTGGTTACAACGGTCGGCTTTATCGGCAATATCATAGCTGCCGCATTTTTCATCGTGGCATCACAGATGTCTGATTTTTGTTGTCAGGTGACCTATGTCGGTTGGGGCGGATTCATTATCATTGCTTCAGGTCTTTTTGATATGATGGACGGACGACTGGCACGCATGGGCAACATGAGTTCGTCTTTTGGAGCCATGTGGGACTCAACTCTTGACAGATACAGTGAGCTGGTGTCGCTTTTCGGCATTGTTCTTGTGTTTCTTGAGAATGAAGGCTGGTTTTGGATGGGTGTTGTTACTTTCGCTGCCATGGTAGGCAGCGTGATGGTGAGTTATGTGAGAGCTCGCGCTGAGGGACTTGGTCTTGAGTGTAAGGTTGGTTTTATGCAACGTCCTGAACGTGTTGTGGTTACGGCTTTGACTGCTGTTCTTACAGGGGTCACGGGATCGCTTTGGTGGCTTGCCGGTGGTATGATACTTATCGCAGTGCTTGCCAATATCACTGCATTTTGGCGTGTGGCATACTGTTATGGTAAACTTAACGCAAGAGATAAGGCCAACAAATCTGCTGAGACAGAGTAACATAAGCTATAAAAACAATAATTTCTAGACAACAGAATGGATTGCTTGTTGATAGCCGTCTTGTTTGCCGTGCTCGTCGCCATCAAGCCTACGAGGAGATTTACGCTATACATGACGCCATGGTTTCTGTTTGGGTTTATATACTGTAGTTTCAACTTTTACCCAAACTATGAATTCAACACCATAGACGTTCGGGGACTTTATGAGGCTGAGAAGAGTCTGTTCGGCATAGCGACAACAGCCGGTACGATGATTCCCGGTGAGTGGTTTGCCATTCACCATTGTGCCGTTGCCGATTTCATGGCAGGTTGTTTCTATCTGTGTTGGGTACCTGTACCCATCATCTTTACCATATATCTTTACTTTACGAACCACCAGGAATGGGCCACACGTTTTGCTTGGGCCTTTCTGACGGTTAACCTTGTTGGATTCATTGGCTACTATGTGCACCCTGCTGCACCGCCATGGTATGCAATGAACTATGGTTTTACGCCCGTGCTCCATACGCCAGGCAATGTGGCTGGTCTTGGACGCTTCGATGAAATAACCGGACTGCAAATATTCCATAGCATATATGGCAAGAATGCCAACGTCTTTGCTGCGGTACCGAGCTTGCATGCTGCCTATTTGCTCGTTACCACTTTCTATTCGGTGATGAGCCATCGCAAATGGTACACCTCATGCTTGTTTGCCTTCATCTGTGCGGGCATTTGGTTTACTGCAGTATATACAGGCCATCATTATGTAATAGATGTGCTCCTGGGCATTCTTACTGCTATCATTGGAACAATCATCTTTGAGCTTGTTTGGAGAAAACTAATAAAGCGGAATTGACATTGACAAAAAATGTAATGCAAATTATAATTAGAGGATTGGCGTGGATACGTCCAATCCTCTAATCTTTTTTTGAAACCTTTAAACATTTTATGTGGCCTTTTTCGGTTGCTTTTTTTTGTAAAACAATTGTATTATGATATTTATTTGTAACTTTGCAACCAGAAAAAGTTATAACAAAATATGAAAACTGTAATTAATTCTTATGATGAGTTTGCCTCGTACTTAGGCAAATCGCTTGGTACTTCCGAATGGTTGGAGGTGCCTCAAGACAGAATCAACGCTTTTGCCGATGCAACTCTTGACCACCAGTGGATTCACGTGGATGTTGAGCGAGCAAAGGTTGAAAGTCCATACAAGAGCACTATTGCTCACGGATATTTGACCCTTTCGTTGCTGCCACACCTTTGGGACCAAATTGTTGAGGTCAACAACCTCAAGATGATGGTCAACTATGGTATGGACAAGATGCGCTTCGGTCAGCCCGTCATCACAGGCAGCCGCATACGCATGACTGCCAATCTTGCAAATATTGAGAATTTGCGCGGAATCTGCAAGGCATACATTGACTTTACAATCGAAATTGAAGGTCAGCGCAAGCCTGCATTGAAGGGTGAAGCACAGTTCCTTTACTATTTCAAATAAGCTCTTCTCAATCTGAGCATCGGTGTATATAACCTTTTGTCATTAAATTGCAGTTAAAAAAATATAAAACTGCAACCATATGGTGATAGTGCTATTGATAAAGCGTTAGAAAGCAGTAACTTTGCACACGATTTTGCGAAGGTGCACTTCTTGTGTGCCCGAATAATTCACATAAAGTCTAACTTTATTAATTTTACAAACATTATTTAATCATGTCAAATTTAAACGACATCAAGAACGTTAAGCCATTGGACGACTTCAATTGGGAAGAGTTTGAGAATGGCGCAAGCTCAGTAGTGAGCAAGGAAGATCAGGCTAAGGCCTACGACACCACATTGAACAAGATTCAGGATCACGAGGTTGTCGAGGGTTCGGTCATCTCTATCGACAAGAAGGAAGTGGTTGTGAACATCGGCTACAAGAGCGATGGTATCATCCCCGCATCTGAGTTCCGTTACAATCCTGACCTTAAGATTGGCGACAAGGTAGAGGTTTACGTTGAAGACCAAGAGGACAAGCACGGTCAGTTGGTTCTCTCTCACAAGAAGGCACGTTTGGCCAAGAGCTGGGAGGATATCAACAAGGCTATGGAGAACAATGAGGTTATCCAGGGCTACATCAAGTGCCGCACTAAGGGTGGTATGATTGTTGACGTGCTCGGCATCGAGGCATTCTTGCCTGGTTCACAGATTGATGTCCATCCAATACGCGACTACGACGTGTTCGTAGGCAAGACTATGGAGTTCAAGGTTGTGAAGATCAACCAGGAGTTCCGCAATGTTGTTGTTTCTCACAAGGCTCTTATCGAGGCCGAGTTGGAAGCACAGAAGAAAGAAATCATCTCTCATCTGGAGAAGGGTCAGGTGCTCGAGGGCACTGTCAAGAACATCACTTCTTACGGTGTATTCGTAGACCTCGGCGGTGTGGACGGACTCGTGCACATCACAGATCTCTCTTGGGGTCGTGTCAGCGATCCTCACGAGGTTGTTGCTCTTGACCAGAAGATCAAGGTGGTTATCCTCGACTTCGATGAGGAGAAGAAGCGCATCGCTCTCGGTGTTAAGCAGCTCACTCCGCATCCATGGGATAGCCTCGACGAGAACCTTAAGGTGGGTGACCATGTTAACGGTAAGGTTGTTGTTATCGCTGACTACGGTGCATTTGTTGAGATTCAGCCTGGTGTTGAGGGTCTCATCCACGTTTCTGAAATGTCTTGGAGCCAGCACCTGCGTTCAGCACAGGAGTTCCTTCACGTTGGTGATGAGGTTGAGGCAGTTATCCTCTCTCTCGATCGTCAGGAGCGCAAGATGTCTCTCGGCTTGAAGCAGCTCAAGGCTGATCCTTGGGAGAACATCGAGGTTAAGTATCCTGTTGGTTCTGTTCACAAGGCAAAGGTTCGCAACTTCACTAACTTCGGTATCTTCACTGAGCTCGAGGAAGGTGTTGATGGCTTGATCCACATCTCTGACCTCTCTTGGACCAAGAAGGTTAAGCATCCTTCTGAGTTCACAACAATCGGTGCCGACATCGATGTTGCTGTGCTGGAGATTGACAAGGAGAACCGTCGCCTGAGCCTTGGTCACAAGCAGCTTGAGGAGAATCCTTGGGATAAGTACGAGACTTTGTATGAGCCCGGAACTGTTCACACTGGCAAGATCACTGAGATGATGGACAAGGGTGCTGTTATCACTCTCGATGAGGGTGGTGAGGGCTTTGCTACTCCTAAGCACCTCACAAAGGAAGACGGCTCACAGGCTAAGCTTGGTGAGGAGCTCTCATTCAAGGTGATTGAGTTCAATAAGGATTCTCACCGTATCATCCTCTCTCACAGCCGCACATTCGAGGAGGGTCATGATGAGCCTCGTCAGCACCGTCACGCTAGCAACAACGCTCGCAAGCAGAACGACGCTCCTGTTATCAACAACGTGCAGGCTGGTACCTCACTTGGTGATCTCGACGTGCTCGCTAAACTTAAGGCTGACATGGAGAAGAACAAGTAATTTGTTTCTTGAATAGTATTTAAATTACATAGGGTAGGGGATGAGCTTAGAGCTTGTCCCCTATTTTATTTAGTCATTATTCTCTGAATATGAAGAAATTATTTGGTCTTTGTTTCACAGTTGTGTTAATTTCCATGATTGTAGCCAGTTGTGGAAAAGAAAGACAAGACGATCCTCGTGCGGTGGTTGAATCATTTTCTAATGCATATTTCAACTGGCGTTTCAAAGAGGCAGAAGCATATGTTACTAGAGAATCCAAGAAATGGCTTGTATTTGCTGCTTCACAAGTTGACACAGAAGATATTGACTCATTGCGTGCAATAGAATATGCCGCAAAGGCCGAGGTTGAGGATATTGACGATATAGACGATTCAACTGCTTGGGTTACTGTAGTGGTAAAGGATTTTCTACCTATTGATAGTATAGGAAAACATCCCTGTATACAAGAAACGGGAAGTTTTCAAATACCAGTCTCGTTTGATGGAAAGAATTGGAAGGTTAAGTTGACCTGTTTACCTTGATGCTTTGAATTTGGTTTACTTTTTAATTGAAATCATTTGTAGGGAAACAAAAAAAAACTTATCTTTGCATTGGATATATAATGGTGTGCATAACGTTCCAACGAGATTAATGTTCAGTACACAATTTGCACTATATTAGCTATAAATAAAAGATTGTTTCATGAAACAGACAAAAATAGTATGCTCAATCAGCGATAGGCGTTGTGATGTAGACTTCATTAGAGGTCTTTTCAATGCCGGCATGAATGTTGTCAGAATGAATACCGCTCATGCCACACCAGACGGTATTAGAAAAATCATTAGTAACACTCGTGCGGTTTCTCCACATATAGGCATCTTAATAGACACTAAAGGTCCGGAAGTGAGAACCACAGACGTTGTAGAACCTATAGAATACAAAACTGGAGACGTCGTTAGAATATTCGGTCGTCCTGAGATAGACTCAACTCATGACATTATAAATGTTTCATACTCCGATTTCGCCAAAGACGTAAAAGTTGGTGATACCGTTCTTTTCGATGACGGTGCTCTCGGCATGAAAGTTACTGGCATCGACGGTCCTGCTGTATATCTTGAAGTTCTAAACGACGGTGTGCTTGGTGCACATAAGAGTGTCAACGTGCCAGGTGAGCACATTGATTTGCCAGCTCTTACCGAAAAAGACAAACGGAACATCCATCTTGCTATCGATGAGGATATTGATTTCATTGCTCATAGCTTCGTTAGATCTGCAGAAGATGTCATGGCTGTGCAAAAAATTCTTGATGAGCGCCATTCTGACATCAAGATAATATCGAAAATTGAGAACCAGGAGGGTGTTGACAATATAGACGAAATTATCAATGCCAGCTATGGCATAATGGTAGCCCGTGGCGACTTGGGTATCGAGGTTCCTGTTGAGAAAATACCTGGCATACAACGAATGATAATCCGCAAATGTGTTGAGCGTCACAAGCCCGTTATTGTGGCTACGCAAATGTTGCACACAATGATCAATAATCCTCGTCCTACACGTGCGGAGGTGACGGATATCGCAAATGCTGTATATAGCAATACAGACGCCTTGATGCTTAGTGGAGAGACTGCTTCTGGAAAGTATCCCATTGAGGCAGTCAAGACCATGGCAACTGTTGCTGAGCAGGCTGAGAACGACCGTAACAATTTTGATCCTATGTTCAATGTGCCACTCAATGAGAACTGCACTCAACGTGAGTTCTTGTCGCATGCTGCCATTGAGTCTACTCGCTCGCTTGGTATTGAGGGCATCATAACGGCTTCAAAGTCGGGCTATACTGCACGTTGTCTTGCCACATACCGTGGACCTAAGCCAATACTTGCCATTTGCTACAATGACAAGCTTCTGCGTTGGCTGAATCTTTCCTATGGCGTCATAGCTGTAAGACAGAAGGAAAAGGCATCGCCGGATGAGATTTTCAATGCTGCTTTGCGTATGCTTAGGCAAAAGGGCTATGTCACAAATGATGATATGGTGGCTTACTTGTCAGGTTCGCTTGATGCTCTTGGCCATGGCACTACTTTGCTTGAGCTAATTAGAGTTGGCGTGAAGATAGGTTGAGATAGTTTACAAGTCGGTCGGTTCGTTCGCCCTGTCCACGGAAATATACAAGAAGTTGGTAACTATTCTCCGTTTGGTAGAAACTACCCTCAGAGGGTAGGGCAGTTATAGAACCGTCAACGTTTCTTGTAAGATATTGATAATTATAATAACCTTGTTTAAGGGGGACGACGGCTTCATAGAGGCCGTCGTTTTCGTTCCACGTCATTCTGAATTTATTGTCAAAGCGGTCCTGAGTCATAGAACCGTTTATGAAAACTTCCCCCGGTTGTCTTGAAGTTTTCAGTGTGAAGTGAGTTAGTATATATTCGCTCTCAGTATCATTTTCAACGTTGTCTGAGTTGCGAATACAAAAAACACCGTCGGCATCTTCATCGTACAGATAGTTCGGCCTTGGCTCATCGGTAAATGTCCAAGCATGGTAAGCATTGCCGTCCCAATTCACCCGTTCTATTCCCATTGTGGGATGAGTTGGGTCTAGGGTCTCGAATTTCCTATATTCATTGCCACCGGGAAATATTAGCTTTCGGTTGTGATCCCAAACAAGACCGTCAGTCTTGACATATTGCGGTGGCACATTCTTTACGGCGTTGTCCCATCTTCCGTTTTGAAGGACGACAGTCTTTATTTGTGTGTTTGGAGATGTTACACGATTAGAGCCAAAGTTCAATTTCATGCCTATTTGCTGATGACTCTTGTTTATGTCAATATCAGTGTTTGACGTTTGGGTCATCTCGCTTTTCATGGTCTGCTCGGTAACCAAGAAGCAAGCCTTCAGAATTTGGGCATTGTCTTCTTCATCAATAATAGTGACTGTATAGTTGCCGCTCATTTTGGGTCGGCACCTGTCGTTAGGTATAGTCAGGCTATAATGAGTGTATTGAGTATTGGTATTTACAGATTGCTCGTATTCATCGATAGTGTTTCCCGACGCGAATCCTTCCATGTAATCGCTCTCTATAAGTTCTTGTGATGGAGACCAGTCTGCTTCACAATGTTCGATAATGTATGAATAGCGGTGATATAGATGCGAGAACTCATCGAAAGAGATGTTTACCTTTTCATCTCCGTTGATTCCGTCAAGTGTTATTATAGGAAGAGGACTTTGCCAGTTGTCGTTGGCCACCACTTGCAGTGATGCAATATTTGAAGCAAAAATCTCATTGCGCTGTGCCATGATTTTGACACAGTGTAATGAGATTATTAATGTGATGATTATCTTAAATTTCAAGATTAACCCTCAATAGCAGCTACACCAGGAAGCACCTTGCCCTCGATAGCCTCGAGCATTGCACCACCACCTGTTGAAACGTAGCTTACCTTCTCGGCAAGGCCGAACTTGTTGATAGCAGCAACAGAGTCACCACCGCCTACGAGAGAGTAAGCGCCGTTCTCCTGTGTAGCCTGAGCCACAGCCTTGGCAATTTCGCCAGTACCGTGAGCGAAATTCTCCAGCTCAAATACACCAACAGGACCGTTCCACAGAATGGTCTTGGAGTCCATGATGATCTTGCGCCAGTTCTCGATGCTCTCATCGGAAGCGTCCATGCCTTCCCACTCGTCAGGAATCTGATCGATTGGGAATACCTTGCGTGGAGTGTCATTTGAGAAGTCCTGACCGCAGACTGTAGCCACTGACAATGAAAGGTTCACACCCTTCTCTTTAGCAGCGTTGATCACATTGATTGCCTCTGGCATGAGGTCATCCTCGTGGAGAGAGCTACCGATGTGGCCACCTTGAGCCTTGATGAAAGTGTAGCCCATGCCACCACCGATGATGAGGTTGTCAACCTTGTCGAGAAGGTTCTTGATAACAGCCAACTTAGAGCTGACCTTTGAGCCGCCGATGATAGCAGTGAAAGGATGCTGGGCGTTCTTGAGAACGTTGTCGATAGCTGTCACCTCTTTCTCCATAAGATAGCCGAGCATCTTGCTGTCCTTGTCGAAGCTGTCAGCGATGACAGCTGTAGAAGCGTGCTTGCGGTGAGCTGTACCGAAGGCGTCGTTGACGTAAACATCTGCATAAGAAGCGAGCTTCTTGGCGAAGTCCTTCTGACGATCCTTCATCTCTTTCTTTGCAGCGTCGTACTCAGGAGTGCCTTTCTCTACGCCGACAGGCTTGCCTTCCTCCTCAGGATAGAAGCGGAGGTTCTCAAGCAGCAGGGCCTCGCCACACTTAAGGGCAGCAGCCTCAGCCTCTGCGTTGCCGCAATCGCCTGCGAACTTCACATCGACACCTAAAGCCTTGCTTACGTTTGGAACAATCTGCTTAAGGCTCAGCTTGGCGTTTACTTTGCCTTTGGGCTTGCCCATATGGCTCATCATGATGAGCGCGCCACCATCTTCAAGAATCTTCTTCAAAGTAGGCAGGGCACCACGAATACGAGTGTCGTCGGTCACGTTGCCATTCTCATCCAATGGCACATTGAAATCTACGCGAACAATTGCCTTCTTGCCGGCAAAGTTAAATTCACTGATTGTCATTGTTATTAATGTTTAATATGTTATGTGAAATGTTCTTGTGCACAAAGTTACAAAAAAAGCGATGAACAACTAAAGAAATTAGAGTTTTTTATCCGTGTTTTTCAACCTTTTGTCTCTAGCAGTTAATGAAATCTTATTTTTTTGCCGTTTTCCTGATGCTCGATACGATTTGAAATATGATTGTAATGGGATGGCTTTCTGATGATTTCATAGATTCTCAAAGAGCTTTTTGTTAAGATTCTTTATCTGTTTTAAAGTGCCTATGTAGGTGATATAATCCCTCCATTTCCTGGAAGAATAACTTTTAATTTGTGCTGATGTGCTGTTTGTCAACAAATTTAGACTTTCCCTATAAGTACTGCCAAAAGAGTTTGTCGGATGCACCGGTTTACTTGGAATATTCGTCTTTTCTTTTGGGATTCATTGGGAACCATCCTTTCTCTACACGTTTCTTTTGTTCGAATATTTCTCCAATGGACCACAACAATGAGGCACCCACTACACCGATGAGAGCCGAAATGAACGTGTTCTCAATGCATATCGACGATATTACGCACGCTATGCCAGCCAGGAGAAACAGCCACCATGGGCGAGTGCCAAAGTAATATTCAACTTTTATGACGACAGGGTGAAATGCACCGATTATCAAGAAGGTGCAAACGGCTATGGCTAAACCTGTAAAGTACATTTTTATATTCAATTGATGAGTTGTCTTTGTGATGTAAAGTATTACTTTTGCAAATTTACAAAAATTAATTTGTGCGAAATGTCGGAAAAGAAAAAAAAACATTATCTTTGCCGAAAATATATCTAATAATCACATTTAAACCACAATCAATTATGGATGATAATAAAGAACTGATAGCTCAATGTGAAGCTAAAGCCAAACAATGGCTTGCTCCGGCTTTTGACGAGGAGACCCGCAATGCTGTTCAGGGCATGCTTGACAACGAAGACAAGACAGACCTTATCGAGTGCTTCTATAAAGACTTGGAATTCGGCACAGGTGGCTTGCGTGGCATCATGGGAGCAGGCTCAAACCGAATGAATGTGTACACTGTTGGCATGGCAACACAAGGCTTCGCCAACTATCTGAAGAATAATTTCAAAGACCGTGACGAAATCTCAGTCGTAGTTTGTCACGATTGTCGTAATAACAGCCGACTCTATGCCGAGACCGTGGCCAACATCTTCTCTGCCAACGGCATCAAGGCTTATTTGTTCGACGACCTTCGCCCGACACCAGAATGCTCGTTTGCCATCCGCTACCTGAAGGCACAGGCCGGTGTTAATATCACAGCCAGCCACAATCCACGCGAGTATAACGGTTACAAGGCTTATTGGGAAGATGGCGCGCAGGTGCTTGCCCCGCACGACAAGGGTATCATTGACGAGGTGGCAAAGTGCACTATCGCTGACGTGAAGTTTGAAGGCAACAAGGATCTTATCCAGATTGTTGGTGAGGACATTGATGAACCGTACCTCCGCGAGATCCGCACAATAAGCATTGACCCGGAGGTCATCAAGAAGCAACACGACTTGAAAATCGTTTACACACCGCTTCATGGTGCCGGCCGTGTGATTATCCCCCGCTCGCTGGCTTACTGGGGATTCGACAATGTTCATTGCGTGTTTGAGCAAATGATCAAGAATGGTGACTTCCCAACTGTAGACCGTCCAAATCCTGAGTTTGCAGAGGCTCTCACCCTTGGCCTGCGCGACGCCAAGAATATTGATGCCGACATTCTCATGGCCTCTGACCCGGACGCTGACCGCGTCGGCATGGCATGCAAGAACGACAAGGGTGAGTGGGTGCTTATCAACGGCAACCAGACTTGCATGATTTTCCTCTGGTATATCATCTCAAACCGCAAGGCAAAAGGTCTGCTTAAGCCAACCGATTTCATTGTCAAGACCATCGTAACCACAGAGCTCATCAAGAAGATTGCCGACAAGCAAGGTGTAGAGATGCGCGACTGCTTCACAGGCTTCAAGTGGATAGCACGCGAGATTGCCCTTTCTGAAGGCAAGCAGCAATACATTGGCGGTGGTGAGGAAAGCTACGGCTTCCTTGCCGAGGACTTCGTGCGCGATAAGGATGCAGTGTCGGCATGCTCGCTTCTTGCCGAGATTTGTGCTTATGCCAAGGAGCAGGGCAAGACTCTTTACGACATCCTGATGGGCATCTACAAGGAGTATGGCTTCTCCAAGGAGTTCACAATCAATGTTGAGCGTCCCGGTAAGGCAGGTGCAGAGGAGATACAGAAGATGATGGTTGACTTCCGAGCCAACCCTCCAAAGGAGCTCGGTGGTTCTAAGGTCGTGTTGTGGAAAGACTACAAGACGTTAGAAGCAACTGACGACAAGGGCAACAAGACAAAGCTCGACATGCCCGAGACAAGCAATGTGTTGCAGTGGTTCTGCGATGATGACACTAAGGTAAGTGTCCGTCCTTCTGGTACCGAGCCTAAGATAAAGTTCTACATCGAGGTGAAAGGCACCATGAACGATGCGTCTGAGTATGAAGCTCTTGACAAGAAGGGTGTTGAGAAGATTGAGGCTATCAAGAACAGCTTGCATCTTTCTTAATCATTAAATAAATGACAAACGCTGGGGTACCATAGAAAATGGCAGCCCCAGCATTTTTTCTCTATTATAAGCAGGATGAGTTCTTCATTTTTGGCATGAGGAACATGAAAATTAGGCAATAGCAATTCATGGTTAAGCAGATTAGCTGGGGATTTATAGGATGTGGCGAGGTCACGGAGAAGAAATCCGGACCGGCGTTCAATGAAGTGGAAGGCTCTCATGTAGAGGCAGTGATGAGCCGTAATGAACAACGCGTCAAGGATTATGCCAAGCGCCATGGTATACCCAAATGGTATACTGATGCCCAGCAGCTTGTTGATGACCCGGATGTCAATGCGGTATACATTGCCACGCCTCCTTCGTCACATGCCACTTACGCCATCATGTGTATGCGTGCAGGCAAGCCCTGTTATATAGAGAAACCGTTGGCTGCAAACTATGAGGACTGCATTCGTGTCAACCGTATCAGTGAGGAGACAGGAGTGCCTTGTTTCGTGGCGTATTATCGTCGCTACTTGCCTTATTTCAACAAGGTTAGAGAACTCATAGCTTCCGACGCTATAGGCAAGGTTCTGACCGTGCAGCTGCAGTTTGCAGTGCCACCGCGTGACCTTGACTACAGTGCCTCTTCTATAAAACCGTGGAGGCTTCAGCCTGACATCTCTGGCGGAGGTTATTTCTATGATCTCGCGCCTCACCAATTAGACATTCTCCAAGAGCTTTTCGGCACGATAATAAGGGCTCATGGCTATCCAACAAATAGAGAACACCTTTATCAGGCAGAGGATACCATCTCCGCGGCTTTCATATTCGATAGTGGAATGTCAGGTAGCGCATCATGGTGTTTTGTTGGACACGAAAGTTATAAGGCAGACCGGATAACTGCCATCGGCGATAAGGGAATACTGTCGTTTAGCGTTTACAATTACGATCCTATACAGCTGATAAACAATTCTGGGACTAAGAGTTTTATAGTTCCTAATCCCCCCTATGTACAATTGCCCATAATCACTTCTGTCATTCACCATCTCCAAGGCCTTGATGCATGTACTGCCACATCAGTCAGTGCAACGCCTGTCAATTGGGTCATGGATCGTGTGCTTGGCAAGTTCTGAAACAATAATATACATTGGAAAAAATATTCAAAAGCTTATCTTACAAGTCGTTATACCGATTAACTTTGCTATGGCTTCTTGTCATTATTACGGGTTGCAGCTCCTCAAAATACATAGATGAAAATGAGTATCTCTTGCAAAAAGTGGAGATACATGCTGACGTCAAAAGTTTTGACGTCGCATCAGTTGCACCCTATATACGGCAGAAGGCAAATTCCAAATGGTTTTCATTGTTCAAAATACCGCTTGCTACTTATTCGATGTCGGGAAAGGACAGCACCAAGTGGATAAACCGTACATTGAAAAACATCGGTGAGGCACCTGTGGTTTTCGATAGCGTTCAGGCACGTATGTCAGTTGACGACCTTCGCAACACCCTGAAAAACATGGGGTATATGCATGCAACGGTAGACTTGAAGACCAAGGTTAAGGGTAAAAAGCTAACAGCATCTTACTTGTTGCACCCCGGTACGCCTTTCTACATAAACAATGTGAGATACGACATCCAAGACCCAAAGGTTGCGACGGTTCTTTCCAATTATTTCTCCAAGGTTCCCAAGAAGCACGCCAAAACGCAAGTGTTGACCAAGGGAACTCCGTTTACCGTAAACAAGCTAGACGAGGAACGCAAACTTATCACAGAGATATTGCTCGATTCGGGATATTATAAGTTCCATAAGGATTTTATAAAGTTCGATGCAGATACAGCAGTAAACAATACCGATGTTGACGTAACCCTCCATTTGTTGAAGTTCCGTGCCAACAACGATTCGCCTGAAGCTTCACATCCGAGGTATGTCATCGGTAAAATCAACTATTCCACAGACAATGGAAAGCTGAACCTTTCTCATAGCGTGCTCGACAATGCCACTCTGCTCAAGGACGGAAAGCTTTACAGCTATTCAGACCTTGAGGAGACATATCGCAATTTCGGACGGTTGTCTGCTGTGAGATATACAAGCATCCAATTCCACGAAAACCAAAATACGGATAATCTCGACTGCGACATTCAGTTAAATACAAACAATCCCTCTACTATTTCTTTCCAACCAGAAGGAACCAATACTGCGGGCGATTTAGGTGCTGCAGTGTCGTTGACATATCAGAACCGCAATGTTTTCCATGGTTCAGAGCTTTTCAGTGCAGAAGTGAGAGGAGCTTTCGAGGCAATAACAGGCCTTGAAGGTTACAGGGACGAGAATTTCATGGAATGGAGCGCAGAGACGAAGTTGCAGTTCCCACGTTTGCTCGTGCCTTTCATATCGCGAAACCTACGTCAGCGCAGCACGGCAGTTTCAGAACTTTCACTGTCCGGAGACATGCAAAACCGTCCGGAATTTCACCGTCGAGTATTCTCTACGGCATGGCGATACCGTTGGTCGTCTCCTGACGGTCATTTAAACTACCGTCTCGACATTCCCGACCTTAACTATGTTTACATGCCATGGATAAGTGAGACGTTTAAGACAAACTATCTTGACAACACTGACAACAGAAACGCCATCTTGCGATATAATTATGAAGACCTGTTCATAATGAAGTTGGGCTTTGGTCTGACCTATAACAATGGCGTAGACGCTTTCCGCTTTAATATAGAGACATCGGGCAACTTGCTTGAAGCGTTGTCGAGCGGCATGAAGTTTCATACGAACAGTAGTGGCCGGCACACGCTGTTTGGCATTGCTTATGCCCAGTATGCCAAACTCGATTTCGACTATACCCGTCTCTTGACCTTTGATGAACACAACAGTCTTGCACTTCATGCAGACTTTGGCATCGCCTATCCTTATGGCAACAGCGACATCCTTCCGTTCGAGAAAAGATATTTTTCCGGAGGTGCCAACAGTGTCAGAGGCTGGAGCGTAAGAGAACTTGGACCAGGATCTTTCAAGGGTAAAGACGGACGCATCGATTTCATCAATCAGACAGGTGACATGAAGCTTGACCTGAATGCGGAATATCGGACCTATCTGTTCTGGAAGTTCAATGGAGCAGTATTTGTAGACGCTGGAAACATCTGGACCTTGCGCGACTATCCTGACCAATCTGGAGGACAGTTCAAGTTGACCAGTTTCTTAAAGCAAATTGCCGTTGCTTACGGTTTGGGTCTGCGTCTTAACTTCAGCTATTTCATCTTGCGTTTTGATATGGGAATGAAAGCCATAAATCCGTCTTACAGTGACAGTAACGAGCATTACGCCATCATCCATCCGGATTTTAGCAGAGATTTCACATTCCATTTTGCAGTTGGTTTACCTTTCTAAGTGTTTTTCTTGGACATATTGACTATTTTTAATATCTTTGTCCCCAATTATAGGACATTATATGGCGGAAAGAATTAGGATAAAAGACATAGCCTTGAAAGCTGGAGTATCAGTAGGTACTGTGGACAGGGTGTTGCATAAAAGACCAAACGTATCTGAGAAGGTCAGGGAAAAAGTAGAGAAAGTTCTCAAGGAACAAAACTACGAGCCCAACATCTATGCTTCTGCTTTAGCTTATAATAAGTCGTACCATTTTTGCGTTCTCATCCCAAGCCACGACCAAGTGGCCTATTGGGAAGAGGTGGAGCAGGGTGTAAAGAAAGCTACAGAGGTGAGGAAAGACTTTAATATCTCTGTCAGCATGCTTTATTATGATCGCTTCGACAGTGAAAACTTTCTTCAGGAGGCAGAGAAGTGTTTCGACGGCAAACTGGACGGAATGGTAATTGTTCCCACTACCCTTGATGTGACCAAGGTGATCACCGACAGACTCCATTCTGAGGATATTCCGTTTGTGCTTCTCGACTCTTATATGCCAGACTTGCGTCCGTTGGCTTTCTTTGGCCAAGACTCTTTTGCCAGTGGCTATTTCGCTGCCCGCATGCTCATGCTTATTGCAAATAAGGAGAAAGAGATTATGCTCATGAAAATTACCAAAGATGGAATTGTCGTAAGTAAGCAGCAGGACAACCGTGAGGTAGGTTTCCGCCATTACATGAAAGATCATTTCCCTTCGGTCAAGATTACGCAATTGGAATTGCCGTTCTTTGGTACAAGGCAGAAGAATGACGCCATATTCAATGAATTCTTCAGCCTTCATCCTGACATTCATCATTGCATAACCCTTGGATCAAAGGCTCATATCCTTGGAGAATACCTGTTGCGCTCAAACCGGCGCAACATACAGATAATGGGTTACGACATGGTGAAGAAAAACGCTGAGTGCCTGAGAAACGGAAGCATTTCCTTTCTCATTGCGCAACACGCTTATCAGCAGGGATATTCGTGCATTGATGCCCTGTTCAAAGCCGTGGTGTTGAAAAGTTCAGTTCCGGCAATCAATTATATGCCTATTGAACTTTTAACACCAGAGAATGTCAATTTTTACCGTAGAATGCAATTATGAACAAAGGCTTTCTCGCGCTCTCACCACTCATAGTCTTTGTGGTGCTCTATCTTGTGCTCAGTCTTGTGGCAGGCGATTTCAGCAGTGTGCCATTGTCCGTAGTATTCCTTATATCAAGCGTTTTCGCCGTTGCAACATCAACCAAACACTCCTTGGAAGAGAGAATACAAATTTATGGTCACGGAGCATCTGAACCTAATTTGCTCTTGATGTTGTGGATCTATGTCCTTGCCGGAGCCTTTTCACAGTCGGCTAAGGATATGGGAGCCATAGACACAACCGTGAACCTAGCCCTTCTGACCCTTCCGACGAGCATGATCCTTCCAGGACTTTTTGTAACGGCATGCTTTATATCTTTATCCATTGGAACGAGCGTTGGCACGGTAGTTACTTTAGTACCTATTGCAGCTGGCATCGCTACACAGACAGGCAGTAATGTCGCTTTGTTAACGGCAGTAATAGTTGGTGGTGCTTATTTCGGTGATAATCTTTCGTTTATCTCCGATACGACGGTAGTGGCCACTCAAACGCAAGGCGTGAGGATGAAAGACAAGTTCAAGGTCAACTTTCTTATCGTTATCCCTGCCGTAGTAGTAGTGCTTGCAGCATATACTTTTATGGGGTTTGGCATGCAAGCTCCAACACATGTCGGCCAAACTGATTTTTTGAAGGTCATACCTTATCTTGCCGTTCTTGTAACGGCTGTTTGCGGACTTAATGTCATGGTAGTGCTTGTTAGTGGCATAGCACTTTGTGGTATCATTGGCGTAGCGGAAGGCTCTTACGGCTTTTATGGCTGGCTTAACTCCTTGGGAAGTGGAATCGTAGGTATGGGTGAGCTCATCATCATTGCCATGATGGCAGGTGGAATGCTTCAGATAATCAAAGTTAATGGTGGCATCGATTATATTATAGAAAAACTCTCTTCCAGAATTCGGGGAAAGCGTGGAGCAGAGTTTTCCATTGCAGCTCTTGTGAGCCTCGTCAACCTTTGCACCGCCAACAACACTGTTGCCATCCTTACAGTTGGAAACATTGCCAAGCAAATAAGCGATAAGTTTGGAGTTGACCCCCGCAAGGCAGCAAGTATTCTCGATACGTTCTCTTGCACCATTCAGGGCATCATACCTTATGGAGTGCAAATACTGTTGGCTGCCGGGCTTGCGCATCTTCAGCCTGTGGACATAATACCATATTTATATTATCCTTTTGCAATCGGCATAGCAGCGGTGTTGTCGATATTGCTGCGCTATCCTAAGCGCTATTCTTAATTCGTATTTGGCAAATGCAGGAGATGGACGTCATCACACGCAATTTTTTCAGACTGTTGCGCTCTGGCGCATGGAATGAGGATGAGGCTCTCGAACCAATGTCACATTTTAAGTGGAATAGGCTCGGGCAGATGGTTCATGCCCAACGAGTGGGAGCTATCGTAAAAGCAGGTCTGAAACGCCTTGGTGAGGATGAATGGGTGAACCTTCCCGAAGATTTTCTAATGGATTTGGATGAAGGCGCGGCGTCAGCTAAAGCAAGCAACCTGCTTAGCAATACATTCCTCAATGTAAGGTTTGACCGCATTAAGAACCGTGAGATTCATGCAATTGATACAAACGTGGCATCGCTCGATGTGCTAAAGATTATTGTGGGCACTGTTTCCACTATGCTCAATCAAGGCATCATGATAAGGGGGATGCTCGAGCTTGGGCGTTATCTTCGTTTACAAGGCGACCATGTTGATTTTGTAAAGCTCGACACATGGCTCTCAAAGCTTCATCTTGTTCGCATGGCGCAATTACAAGGCAGCATGCTTGTTGCCGTATTTAATTTTGAAACAGATGAGTTGCCTTTTGTCCACCACTTGGAGCCGTCGGCCTATAATCTGGTTTTGCGTTCGGTAAACCATACCGCAAGCGATACTGCCGAAGAATGGCATTTCCGACAGAGCCGGTCAGGGTTTGTTACAAACAACTCGCAATTGCTTCGTCGGAACCTTCGCCGTAGTCTTCGTTATTTGCCATATGCACCGATTGAGACGGTAAGCAATTATATCAACAATTTTGCACGCTCTTTGCAGGAAATAGAAGAGTAGAGGGTGTTATGTCATTTCTTTTTTTTACTTTTGCACTCATATTACAATAATAATCATGAGTAAGACCATATACAGCAGGTTTGATAAGAAAGCCATAACAGATTTACCTGTTGTGACCTTCCCAGGCAAAGTCATTACCATTATCACTGCCGGTGAGGCCGAGAAAGCTGTCAATTATCTTCTTAATAGCGATATAATTGGTGTGGATACCGAAACAAAGCCTTCCTTTCATAAAGGCGAGCAAAACAAGGTAGCCTTGCTTCAAGTGTCCAACCGTGATATATGTTTTCTTTTCCGCTTGAACTTCACTGGCATAACACCAGCTATAAAACGCCTGCTAGAGGACAAGAGTGTAAAGAAAATTGGACTCTCATGGCACGATGACATAAGGGGCTTGGAAGCAAAAAGCAAGTTTACACCAGGACTCTTCATTGATTTGCAGGATATTGTAGGCGAGATTGGCATTAAAGACCTTAGCCTTCAAAAGATATTTGCCAATATCTTCCATCAGAAAATATCAAAACGCCAACGGTTAACCAATTGGGAGGCACCGGTCTTGTCAGACAAGCAAAAGATGTATGCCGCTATTGACGCTTGGAGTTGCATCTTGATTTATGAAGAAATATTGCGTCTGAAGAAAACTGGAGAATACGATCTTGTCGTTGTTCCGGAACCGGAGCCCCTTCAGGTCGCAAGTGTTGCTAAAGATAAGAAACTGTAAGAAAAAAATAATATAAAATAATGTATAGGACTATTTATCTCAAACGAGGCAAGGACGAATCGCTGAAGCGGTTCCATCCATGGGTCTTTTCTGGTGCCATACAACGAATGGACGAAGGTATAGAAGAAGGTGAAGTCGTTAGGGTGTTGAATTCTAATGGTGACTTCATTGCCGTTGGACATTATCAAAAAGGCACCATAACGGTTCGAGTGCTTTCTTTTGAAGATATTCCTATAGACGAGGATTATTGGGAAAAGAGCATTTCGTCAGCCTTGAACATGCGCCTAACTATTGGCATTGCCGATAATGCCAATAACAACACTTACAGGCTCGTACACGGTGAAGGCGATTATATGCCGGGACTTATAATCGATTGCTATGGTAAGACTGCTGTCATCCAAGCACATAGTGTAGGCATGCATTACAGTAGAATTGCTATTAGTGAGGCTTTGCTCAAGGTCATGGGAGACAGAATTGAAAATGTTTTCTATAAGAGCGAGACAACTCTTCCGCTAAAAAAGGATTTGCATCAAGAAGATGGCTTTATAGTTGGAAATACTGATGACAATGTGGCCGTGGAGAATGGGTTGAAATTCCACATTGATTGGTTGAAGGGTCAGAAGACGGGATTCTTTATCGACCAGCGTGAGAACCGTTCGCTGCTCGAGCACTATGCCAAAGGAAAGAGTGTGCTGAACATGTTCTGTTATACAGGCGGATTCTCTGTTTATGCCATGAGAGGAGGGGCTAATTTGGTTCACTCTGTAGACAGTAGCGCAAAGGCCATTGAACTGACCAAACTTAATGTCGGTATGAACTTTCCTGCTGACAACAGGCACGATGCCATATGTGCAGACGCTTTTGACTATCTCAACAGTCATGACGACAGCTATGATCTCATAGTGCTTGATCCACCTGCTTTTGCAAAGCACAGATCTTCTTTGCATAATGCGCTTAAGGGATATATAAGGCTTAATGTCAAGGGATTGGAGAAAATCAAACATCATGGAATACTCTTTACTTTCAGTTGCTCACAGGCAGTGTCTAAGGAGCAATTCCGTACTGCGATTTTCACAGCAGCTGCACAAGCACACAGGAAGGTGAGGATTCTGCATCAGCTTCACCAGCCTGCCGACCACCCTATAAACATATATCATCCAGAAGGCGAATACCTCAAGGGATTGGTTGTATATGTTGAATAAACAAATAGAAGAGAGTAGCATAAAGGGAATTGAGGAGAAGATTATTCAAAGAATCTTCTCCAGTTCCTCAATACCTTTTAGGGTGCAGTATCCACGAATGTAAAGCATGGTAACATTCCTGAATACTTGCTGTACACCATATTTTTCTAGCAACCCGCTGCTTATGGCGTTTTCCATAGCTAGATTGCAGAATTCCATAATCAAGTCGTAGTTGACGTTTTTTCTGAAATAGCCGTTGTTTATAGCACTTTGGAAGAAAGACAAAACTTTGTTGTGGTTTTTCTGCTTAATACTGTTTATCCATTCTACCACTACAGGATATTTTTTCATGTCCATGATAAACGAAGAGGAAACCTTTGTGGTTTGCTCCATTTGGTAGCGATAATACTCAACAATTTTGCCTATCTCCGTTAAATTCGGTGACTTTTCAATGACATTTTTAAAATAAACGTTTTCCTTCTCTTTCATGTTCCTCATACAATGAAGGAGCAAAGTCTCCTTGTTGTCGAAAAACTCATAGAGAGTGCGTTTTGATATGCCAAGTTCTTTTGACACATCATCCATTTTCACCGCTTTTATGCCTTTTGCCAAGAACATGGCTGTCGCCACCTCGATAATCTTCTGGTAGACTTGAGTTTTATGCTCTTTTGAATCGTCACTTTTGTAGGTCATAATAGTATAATTTGCATGCAAAATTACAAAAAAAAGAAAAAACTATTTTCTTTTGGGGAGTTTTTTTGTAATTTTGCCATGAATTACATTAGATTATTAACACAATCATTATGGTAAAAATTACCAAAGAAGCTGCATTAGCTTATCATGAGAACGGTAGGCCTGGAAAAATAGAGGTTAAGCCTACTAAGCCTTACCGCACACAAACTGACCTCAGCCTTGCTTATTCGCCTGGAGTTGCATACCCATGTCTGCAGATTCAGGAAAATCCTAATGATGTATACAAGTATACAGATAAAGGAAACCTTGTTGCCGTAATTTCCAATGGCACAGCCGTATTGGGCCTTGGCGATATCGGAGCTATGAGCGGTAAGCCTGTCATGGAAGGCAAAGGACTTCTGTTCAAAATATACGGAGGAGTAGATGTTTTCGATATAGAGGTTGATGAGAAAGACCCAGAGAAGTTCTGTGAGGCCGTAGAAAAAATTGCACCGACATTTGGCGGCATTAACCTTGAGGATATCAAGGCACCTGAGTGCTTCTACATTGAGAACAGGCTAAAGAAGACACTCGACATTCCTGTAATGCACGATGACCAGCATGGTACTGCTATCATATCTGCAGCTGGCCTTATCAATGCATTGGAGGTAGCCGGCAAAAAGATTGAAGACGCCAAGATAGTTGTCAACGGTGCAGGTGCTGCTGCCATCAGTTGTACAAAGCTTTATTGTTCTCTTGGTGCAAGGCATGAGAATATTGTCATGCTCGATTCCCGTGGCGTCATCTATAAGGGCCGCGACCACGTAAACGAGCAAAAGATGGAATTTGCTACTGGCCGCACTGACATCAAGACTCTTGAAGAAGCTGTGAAAGGTGCAGACGTGTTCGTTGGCCTTTCAAAAGGTAATATACTCAGTCAAGACATGGTGCGCTCAATGGCCGACAGGCCGATAGTGTTTGCTCTTGCCAATCCTGTACCAGAGATTTCCTATGAGGACGCCACAGCTGCTCGCCCTGACATACTTATGTCTACAGGTAGGTCTGACTATCCCAACCAGATAAACAATGTCATTGGCTTCCCATATATCTTCCGTGGTGCGCTCGACGTTCATGCAAGAGCTATCAATGAGGAGATGAAACTTGCTGCCGTCAGGGCAATAGCCGACTTGGCCAAGATGCCTGTGCCGGAGATTGTTAATCAGGTTTATCATGTCAACGATCTGCAGTTCGGTCCTAAATACTTTATCCCGAAGCCTGTTGACCCACGTTTGATAACCGAGGTGTCTGCCGCTGTCGCCAAGGCTGCCATTGAGAGTGGTGTAGCAAGGAAGACTATCACCGATTGGGATGAATATAAAAACCACTTGAAGCAGATGCTGGGTCAGGAAACCAAGTTCACTCGTACACTCCACGCCACAGCTGCTTTGCATCCGCAGCGTGTGGTCTTTGCAGAGGGTGGTCACCCGACCATGATGAAGGCGGCAGTCACAGCTCTTCAAGAGGGCATCTGTCATCCAATACTTCTTGGCAACCCCGACCGTCTCAACAGACTGGCAAAACGTTTGAAGCTTGACCTCACAGGTGTTGAAATTGTAGACATGCGTGCTGACAAAGAGCAAGGAAACAGAGCAACCTATGCTAAACATTTGGCAGAAAAGCGTGCCCGCCAAGGCGTTACCTTCGAGGAGGCCTATGACAAGATGTACGAGCGCAACTATTTTGGCATGTCGATGGTAGAGCAGGGGGATGCCGATGCATTCATCACAGGTCTTTACACAAAGTATAGCAATACCATCAAGGTGGCAAAGGAAGTAATAGGTGTACGAAAAGATTTCAACACTTTTGCTACCATGCATATACTAAACTCAAAAAGAGGAACCTTCTATCTTGCAGACACGCTCATCAACCGTCATCCGAATCAGGACGTGCTCTACGACGTGGCAAGGCTTTCTGCCCACACGGTGAAGTTCTTCAACCAAGACCCTGTCATTGCCATGGTAAGTTATTCTAACTTCGGTACAGATGAGGTTGGATCGCCCGTTGCCGTTCATCAGGCTGTGGAGAAGTTGCAGATTGATTACCCCGACATGCTGGTTGATGGTGAAATGCAAGTTAACTTCGCTCTCAATCGTGAGCTGCGTGACGACAAGTATCCTTTCACTCGACTGAAAGGCAAAGATGTCAACACGCTCATTTTTGCCAACATGAATGCAGCAAACTCCAGCTACAAGCTTATACAAGCGCTTGATCCAGACTGTGAGGTTGTAGGACCTGTGCAGATGGGTCTAAACAAGCCTATCCATTTCACCGACTTTGAAGCAAGTGTCAGTGATGTAGTAAATGTCACGGCAGTGGCTGTCATTGATGCTTACGTTGACAAGTTGAAGAAGAATAAGTAAATAGCCATATACCTATAAAGCAGTTAGCTTTCACACCGATTATAAGAGTAGGGTGAAGTTAGCTGCTTTTTTTTCTTAACTTTACCATATCATCATATCTACCATGAATCTATTTTTGGCAATCGTCATAAACATCCTTTCATTTGGTGCAGTTCCAAACGATACTACTGTCAACAATGCAAAAACCATCAACACGGCCATAATCCAATGTGCCGAAAAAGGTGGTGGAGTAGTGGAGGTGCCGGCAGGAACTTTTACTACGGGCACAGTTTTCTTGCGCTCAGGTGTGACATTGAGATTGGACAAAGATGCTGTATTGCTTGGTTCCAACCGTTTGTCGGACTATTCTTCGCTCGTGACCGACCTTGACCTCTTACGTTATGAGAGCGGACAGGGAACGGTCAACTATAACAGTGCAACCGATACACAATGGTCCAAAGCCATGATTTTTGGTGTTGGGTGTATTGGAGCAGGCATTGAAGGTGAAGGGTGTATAGATGGTGGAGACGTGCGCAACCCGCTTGGCGAGGAACACATGCGTGGACCGCATACGATTCTTCTCGCTGGTTGCAAGAACATGGTTATGCGCAATTTCAAAGTAAGACGCTCTGCCAATTATGCTTTCTTGGCTTATTGCCTTGACAAATCTACATTCAATAATCTTACCGTCGAAGGCGGCTGGGACGGCATTCATATACGTGGCGGTCACGATTTGAATATTAAAGATTGTAAGCTTCATACTGGTGATGATGCAATAGCAGGTGGCTATTGGGAAAAGATGAAGATAAGCCATTGCGTTCTCAACTCTTCGTGCAACGGCATACGCATGATAATGCCGTCTACAGACTTGAAGATTACCGATTGCGACATCTATGGCCCTGGGCAGTTTGAGCATATTACCTCACACCGCACACGTTCTGAGCATGCTATCAACTTGGAGCCAGGAGCATGGGGAAAAGCTCCTGGTCGCATGGATCGTATTTACATCAAGCGCAACAATATCAAGACCACATTAACGCCTCTTTGCGTCACTCTCGGGGAAGACAATACATGCGGCACCATTGTTGTGGAAGACATGACGGCTCGCGATATCACAAGAATGGCCTTTTCGGTTAAGAGCTGGGGGGAGGCACCTACCGATAAGGTGGTTTTAAAAAACTGCGACTTGGAGTTTGACGGCATCGACGACCCAACTCTTCCGTCTTGGTTTGAGAATAAGCCTACAAGTGAATGGCCTGTATTCCCAAGTTGGGGCATGTTTTTCCGCAATGTAAAAGCTGTGAATGCACAAAACGTAAAGCTCCGTGTAAAAGGTTGCGAATACCGCAGGGCATATATGTGCCAAAATGTTGTTAAGGATAATCTTGCCACAGGCGTCCGAGTGGAAGAACCCGTCTGGTAGTTGGACGTCGGTCTCCAGTGCGCCCAATAGCGTTTCCATGCCGTTGTCGGCACTATTCTGTAGCGCAGTTTGCTGTCTGTGACGTTGTAGCTATTGTTGTTGCCGTCGGAGTTTGTGTTTGTCGTTGTCACCTGTATTGCGACTGCAGCTTGTCCAGGGCGTTCTCCACCCATGCCTTCAGTTGGCTGATGTCGTTGACGGCCAGCGTGTCGACGTCTCCGATGGTCTCCAGTGCCGTGGAGTCCATGTTTCTGTCC